>JAOTWT010000027.1 GCA_029862725.1 Acidobacteriota bacterium
AATAGCAGCCGCGGCTCAATTCGCCCTTACCGCACCCGCAAGCGTATCGTGGTGTTCGAGGATCAACTCGCGCAGATAGCCCCCGATCGTATCGATGCTTTCAAACCCCGCCTTTTTTGCCGCGGCGGCTTTTATCGCTGCTGGGATGTCAGCACTCGCAGCATAGTCTTTGACGTCCTTGTAAAAACGGAAACTGCGGCTGCCAATATAATCAGTATCGGTAAAAGTGCAGTCTTTTTCATAGATGCCTTCTTTGTTGTGGATTTATCCCGAAGAGTATACTTTCGAACCAAAGGCCGGCAAAGAATTTGCGAAGTGTTTGATGGCATTCACATTGTACGACATTGTTGGTTCCGCGGGAGTTACGTTAATTATCGCAGCTTATTTCCTGCTGCAGACGAAAAAAATCAAAACGGGAAATCCGATGTATTTCCTGATCAACGGCATAGGGGCCGCCTTGATTCTCTTATCGCTCTGCTTCGATTTTAACTTCCCGGCCTTTATCGTAGAATTCTTTTGGCTGCTGATCAGCCTTTACGGAATCGGAAAATATTTTATTTCCCGCGAAACACGCGAAATAACGCGAAAAAGGAATTATTAGGCTTTTTTTCGGCGTTCTGATTAATTCTCCGCAGTTCCGGATCGCTCGATAGAATTATGTTTGTTTGGGCGGGTAGAATCAGAATGTCTCTTTACTTTCGCGTATTTTCGCGTGTTTCGCGGGCAGAGCCTGGTATTTTCCGTGAGCAAACATCAAGATGAAGCAAAAAAAACCAAGAAGGCCTCTTTCATGCACAAAAGAGACCACCCTGACGAATGAGAAGTTCATAGAGCTTTACCGCTATCTCAAACTCACCCGGATGTTTGACGAAAAAACGGTGCGTCTAAAAAAACAGTCAAAACTGACCGGCGGTGTTTTTACGTCTCTTGGACAGGAGGCGACCGCGGTCGGAACCGCATTTGCGCTCGAAGAAAAAGACTTTATCGCGCCTCTGATTCGCGATATCGGCGCATGTTTTGTAAAGGGAATCGAGCCTCGAACGATTTTTCTCCAGTATTTCGGACGCGGCACCGCGCCGAGCCGTGCGACCGACGTTCAGTTTCACTTCGCCGATCTGGAAAAAGGATTTGTCGGTCCGATTTCGCATCTGGGCGACATGATCCCGGTAATGACCGGTATATTACTGGCGGCCCGCATGCGGAATGAAGATCGTGTCGCGGTTGCGTATCTGGGTGAAGGCGCCAGTTCAACCGGCACGTTTCACGAAGGCGTCAACTTCGCCGCAGTCAAGAAGCTGCCATTGATCACGATCATCGAAAACAACGGTTATGCCTACTCAACACCGACGCGCGAACAAGCGGCTTGCACACAGTTTGTCGAAAAGGCCCTCGGATACGGCATCAAGGGACTGCAAGTCGACGGAAACGACATCGTCGCCTGTTATGAGACGATGAAAAGCGCGGTCGATTACGCCCGCACAGGAAACGGCTCGGTCTTGATCGAGGCGATGACTTATCGCCGAAAGGGCCACGCCGAACACGACAACCAGGCCTATGTTCCGGAAGGTGAGATCGAGTGGTGGGCCGAGCACAACGATCCGGTGACCAGATTCGAAAAGTATCTTTCAGAACAGGAAATTCTTTCAAACCAGCAAATGGATGATATGGCGGTCGAAATAAAGGAATTCCTCAACGCGGAGGCAGAGTGGGCTGAAGATCAGCCCCCGCCGGAGCCGGTCCAGGCTGCGATGAACGTTTTCGATAATTCATTCGTATCACCCGCTTACAAGAAACAGGTTCTTGATAAGTAAACTTTTCCTTTATTCCTGAATACCGATGTTTTACGCGATCGTATTTGTACTTTTGGGTCTTGCCCTGTTGACTCTCGGCGCGGAGGGTCTCGTGCGCGCCGGTGTCTCCTTCGCCTTGCGTATGGGCGTTACGCCTCTCGTTATCGGTCTCACGATCGTTGCTTTCGGTACCGGCAGCCCCGAGCTCGTTGTTTCCGCACAAGCTTCATATTTTGGAAACAGCGGCCTCGCGCTTGGAAACGTTATCGGTTCCAACATCAGTAATACCGCTCTTATTCTTGGAGTGGCGTCATTGATCTTTCCGATTACAGCCCATACCGATGTTGTCCGCCGGGAAATGCCCATCATGGTTGCCGTGACGGGCGCATTGTGGCTGATGATTGCCGATGGCGAGCTCGGCCGGGTCGACGGCGTGATACTGTTTACAGGAAGCATTGCGTATACGACGACAATCTACTTTCTAGCGCGGCGTTCGAATATTCATATAACCGTCTCGCCGATTCCGGATGAAGATCAAGAACCGGGGAATTCGATCGTGCTCGATACGGTCTACCTGATCGGTGGATTGGCAATTCTCGTTGCCGGCGCAAAGCTGCTGATTGACGGTGCGATTTCGATTGCTAGAATACTGGAAATCAGTGAGGTCATTATCGCGCTGTCAGTGGTCGCTATCGGTACCAGCCTTCCGGAACTGGCGACTTCGGCTGTTGCGGCCATAAGAAAGGAATCCGATCTGGCATTGGGCAACGCGATTGGTTCGAATATTTTTAATATATTGTGCGTTTTGGGGGTAACGGCGTTGGTAAACCCGGTTTCCGCCGCCGAAATCAGAAACTTTGACATGGCGGTGCTTATGGGAAGCGCATTGTTTTTATGGGCACTTCTCGGTTTCCGTTTTCGGCTCGACCGTTTTGAGGGAGCACTCCTGCTGGTCGGGTACGCAATTTACCTCTATACTTTGGCACCGTAAATACTATGCTTAGAAGGGTAAAACTAACAAGATCGTTTACGGAATTTTTCGACAACGAGAAATCAGCAGGGCTGATGCTGATCCTTTGTTCGATTGTTTCCCTGATTATTGCCAACTCCTTTTTTGGCGCAAGCTACCTCGGTTTTTGGAAAACCTACGTCGGCGGACTGACAATCTCGTATTGGGTAAATGACGGCCTGATGGCGATCTTTTTCCTGCTTATTGGACTCGAGCTCAAACGCGAGCTTTTCGAAGGAGAGCTTTCGGACTTCAAAAATGCGCTTCTTCCTATTGTCGCAGCACTCGGCGGGGTTACTCTGCCCGCGCTGATACATTTTTATTTTAACTACGGTCTTCCGACAAGTTCCGGGTTCGGTATCCCGATGGCGACCGATATCGCGTTCGCGTTGAGTATATTGGCGCTAATTGGGAGCCGGGCTCCCGCGTCACTGAAAGTGTTCCTTACCGCCGTCGCGGTGATTGACGATCTCGTAGCGATCGTCATCATCGCCGTTTTTTATACGAGCGACCTTTCATTTACATATCTCGGACTGGCGTTGGCCGTGTTTGCGATACTCATGGTATTTAACTATTTCAAGTTCATGCGTCTGCCTATTTATCTTGTCGGCGGCGCAATTTTGTGGGTGTTCATGCTGAAATCCGGTGTTCACGCGACTATCGCCGGTGTTCTCCTTGCATTTACGATTCCCTACACACCGGAAGTCGATGATGACGACGCGCTGAGTTACCTAGAGCATCTTCTGAACAAGCCGGTCGCCTTTTTTATCATGCCGGTTTTCGCACTTGCCAACACCGGAATCATAATCGGAGCCGGATGGGCCGAAGAGTTGATAACACCAAACAGTCTGGGCATCATAATCGGGCTTCTTGTCGGGAAGGTAATTGGAGTTTCGGCTGCCAGCTTTGTTTGCGTTAAGATCGGCATTTGCAGGCTACCGAAATACCTCAAATGGAAACACATAATTGGCGCCGGTTTTCTCGCCGGTATTGGCTTTACAATGTCAATATTTATCACCAATCTTGCGTTCGAGAATCTGGGCAACGGCGAGGGCTTGATAAACAGTTCGAAGATGGCGATACTCCTGACCTCGCTGGCTTCGGGTCTTGTCGGGTATATCTGGCTTGTTACGCTAAGCCGGCTGAGCACAGAGGCGGATCGCAACGAGGCATTGATCTACGAAGACGAGGATGAGGACTGAAGAAATGAAGACGGGATTCATCAGCGTTCCATTCAAGTCGGAAAAGGGTGACGGCCTGTTTGAGATCAACGGGATCGGTAAGTTTTCGCCGGCCGGAATAGTGATCGAGTACGAGTCCAAATTCCTCGGTATGTTTGGAGGCGAGGTAAAGGAGGTCAGGATCGGCGCGATCGACATTGTTGATATCAAATTCAAAAAGGGATTCTTGAAGTTCTTTAGCAAGATTCAGATTCGTTTGAATAACGTGGCCAAGTTGAGCGAATTACCGAACCGCGACGGCAAGTTCACGATGAAAATCAAACGCGAGGATTTTGAGCTGGGGCGGGAGGCCGTTGAATTTTTTGACCATTTGCTTCGGGGGACACCGGTCGCAGATATCGAACCGCCACAATCGCCCGTTGCGGAGTTGATCGAGTCCTCGAAAGATAAGTACAAGACAGACGACTTGAAGAGGACACGAAAACTAGACGAGTAAATCGTCCCGGCCAAAACGCAAATGGTTTCGAATCAGGAAGGTTCCACAATACTCGAGGCGCTTCGCGCAGGCATCCATGAAGCGATGGTGGCCGACGAACGCGTGTTTGTCATCGGCGAGGACGTCGGGCGCTACGGCGGCGCGTTTAAGGTCACGGAAGGACTGCTCGACGAATTTGGCGGGGAACGCGTAATCGATACGCCAATTTCCGAAGCCGCGATCGTCGGTGCGGCGTGCGGCGCCGCGCTGATGGGCATGAAACCGATCGCCGAGTTCCAGTTCATCGATTTTATATCGAATGGATTCGACATGCTGACAAACTACGCCGCCAAGTCGCGCTATCGTGGCTGCGGCGGGATCGGGGCGGTTTTCCGTGGCCCATGTGGTTCGGGTGTCCGCGGCGGACCGTTTCACTCGCTGAATGCCGAGTCGTTTTTTATGAACACGGCCGGACTCAAGATGGTCGAACCTTCGACCGCATACGACGCAAAAGGCCTGCTCAAAGCCGCGATCGACGATCCGGATCCGGTGCTCATTTTCGAACACAAAAAACTATACCGTATGCCGCGTCTGCGCGAAGTGCTTCCGGAAGAGGACTATCGGGTTGAGATCGGAAAGGCCCGTGTTGCGCGTGCGGGCGACGATCTTTCGATCATCACATTTGGCGCTCAGACGCTGAATGCATTGGACGCTGCCGAACGCATTGAGAATGAAGACGGCCGTTCGGTCGAGGTAATCGATCTCCGAACGCTTTCGCCTTTGGACAAAGGAACGATTCTCGCCACCGTCAAGAAAACGAACCGTGTCGTGATCCTTCACGAGTCTTCGCTCACCGGCGGAATCGGTGGTGAGATCTCGGCAATCATTGCCGAAGAAGCCTTCGAGTGGCTTGACGCTCCCGTGGTTCGGATCGCTTCGATCGATTCGCCTGTTCCCTTTGCCCCGCAACTTGAAGACTATTTCCTGCCTTCGCTCGATGAGATCGTTGAGGGCTGCCGGAAGGTGCTGAAGTACTGACTTTTTTCGTGTTTGGCGAGTTCGGCGAGTTCAGCGAGATTGGCGAAATTTGCGAGTACGATTCGGACCCTTTTAATTGGTTAATCCTCATCAGAATTCCCAGCAGTAACAACGGCGCGATGTTTTGAAGTCGGGCTTTTTCCAACGCCCCGAGACCTTCATGGCAATTCTGCAATAGACGCTCCTACTCCACTATTACCACGACATTCACATAAAAATTCCGATCCACGGCGAAAGTTGAGAATTGACCCCGCAACGTTTGGTCTTTGTCACTGGGCACAATCACCATTTCTTTGCCGTCAACCCGTACCCGCAGCGGCATATCGAAACCATCGACGACATTTTCATACCGGTAAACCACGGCGTCACCAAAAACGCGATATTTGAAAACAGGAATCCTCGTATCCCTCAAATACTGATCAAAAACCTTGCTCAGATCAATTCCCGACTTCATTGAAATATACGATTCGATCTGCTCGGTCCTCACGGTTTCATGCCAAAAGTCTCTGTTTAGACCGCGAAGTATTTCGAGCCACTTTGCGTCGTCGTCGATGACGTGGCGGATCGTGTGGAGCATGTTCCCGCCCTTGTAGTACATATCTCCCGAACCGGAGTTGTTGACACCGTACGTACCGATGATCGGACTTCGGTTTTGGATCAGGCGACGGGTTCCGATGACATAGTCCTCCGCCTGCTTCTTGCTGAAATGATATTCGACGAACAGGTTCTCGGAGTAGTTCGTGAACCCCTCATGGATCCACATATCGGCGGCGTCCTTCATCGAAACATTGTTGCCGAACCATTCATGTCCCGATTCATGGACGATGATGAAATCAAACAGAAAACCCACACCCATTCCGCTCAGATCGCGCCCGCGGTAGCCGTTTCGAAACCAGTTGCCGTAAGTGACCGAGCTCTGGTGCTCCATGCCTGCGTATGAAACGGTGACGAGTTTGTAGCTGTCCTCGTAAAACGGATACGGACCGAACCAGTGTTCGAAAGCCTCAATCGTACGCGGCGCTTCCTTGAACTGCTTCATGGCAAGTTCTTTTTGATGCGCCAACACCCAGTAATCCATATCGAGGACACCGTTCTTTCCGTTGTACTTTTCCGAGAAATTTACGTAATTCCCGATATTCACGTTAACGCCGTAGTTGTTGATCGGATTTTGTACTTCCCAATGGAATGTCTTGGTTTTAGAGCCGGCATCATGGTCCGTTCTTTTCAGGCGTCCGTTCGAGACGGCGCTTAGCTGTTCCGGGACCGTCACATTTATTTGCATTCCGCGGTCGGGTTCGTCGTAGCCGTGATCTTTGTTGGGCCACCAAATGCTCGCGCCGATTCCCTGGCATGTCGTAGAAATAAAATGTTCGCCGAGATCGTCCCGTCCCCATGTGACACCGCCGCTCCAGGGCGGGTTTTTGCTTTCGACCGGTGTTCCCCCGTAAAAGACATGAATGCTGTCTTCGGTCCCTTTCGCGAGTTTCATAGGGAACGACACCCAATAAACACTGCCCTCGCGTTCGAACTTTAATTCATCTTTACCATGGAGAACTTTTGTAACCTTCAGAGGTTCCTGAAGATCGATCTGCATCCTGTCACCCGCTTTAAGGGTCTTGAACGAAATAACATTCGAACCTTTAATCTGCTTTGTCGCCGGGATGAACTCAACGGACAGGCTGTAGTGCAGCAAATCCCACCATTCCCGTTCGGGCGTAACCGATCCGCGCAAAACATCCTGACGCGTGAAGCCCTCAGGCTGCGCCTTTGAAACCTGAAACAGGAACATACTGATCAATGCGGCAGTGATTAAAACAAGAATATTTCGCATGTCTCGCATTATAACGTGAAAAGATTAAAGCCGTGATTTGTAATTCTCTTCGGCCAGCTACGATATCTATTGTTAATCCCAAAGCAAATTTGTGTAGAATCTTCAGAAATCATTTATCGCATCCGGAAAACATGATTTTTAATATTTATGCGGACTTTTTTCTTTGAACTCTCTCGGGCTTCGGATCATTACGCTTTGTCGGAGAGTTCTTAAAATATTGGGTAGGGCCAAATGACAGAATCAGGAGTAATACTTCAAGGCAGCTCAAGAAGCGACGGCAATACTTCGAGAATCGTTGAACATTTAAACCAGCGATTGGCGTTTGATGTAATCGACCTCGCGAAAAAGAACATCGGACACTTTGATTACGAATTCCGAAACCGAGGTGATGACTTTCTTCCAACGATGATGTTAATTGTCGAAAATTATCGGACGATAGTTTTCGCAACGCCTGTTTATTGGTACTCGATGAGCGGCATCATGAAGGCTTTTTTTGATCGAATTACCGACCTATTGAGAACGGAACGCGAAGTTGGCCGCAAACTGCGCGGCATGAACATGGCAATGATAAGTTGTGGCTCCGATTCCAATCTGCCCGAACGATTCGAACTCCCGTTCGCCGAAAGCGCCGGATATTTGGGCATGAATTATCTTGGCGATGTTCATACCTGGTTTGAAAATGACCAAATTCCGGTCGAGGTGATCGCGGAACTGGATCGTTTTGCGGACGAGATGGTTTAGAGTCGCTGGAGAATGTAATTTGTGCAAAACAGTCGGAGTTGAATCGTTCACTGTCCGGGTGCCAAAGCCGCATCCTCGGTCGTTGATTCTTAAGAAGCAGATCGAGTCAAACCATAAAGAAGCCCGGGAGACACCTATGAAACTTTTAACAACTTTAATTACTGCGATTTCGGTCACGGCGATCCTGGTTTTGCATCCGGCCGCGTTTGGTCAAACCGGAACCGCCAATCTGATAACTGCAAAATCGGTTGGTGAAATCACGATCGGCTCGACAGTCGCAGACGTAAAGAAAGTTATCGCCGGTGCGACGTTTTCGCGCGGATCCGGTGAAGGCGTTGACGAAATCGAGGTAAAACAAAACGGCGAGACCATTTTTTGGTTAGTTGCCGAAGCGGGTGACGAGAATTACGAGGCTCCGGTCGACGGAAAAACGGAGATCATTGGTATCCATGTGTTCGACAAGAAATACAAAACCATGGATGGAATCGGGGTCGGCACCACAATCGCAGATGCTGAAAAGCAATACGGGAAACTAAGCCAGATCTGGGTCGAAGGCCTTACCGGGGACGAATATGCGACCTTTTCAGACCATCCCGAGGGAATCGATTTCCGTGTTTCGAAATCGCTCGACAACGATGACCCGGAAGACCGGGCGGGCGTCTATGAAGCTGACAAAGATACGACGGCCGAATATGTCGAGGGCGCGGTTATCAGTACCGTCAGGATCCCCGGATTTTATGGAAGAGACTTTGTCAGTGGCGGCGACGCAAGCAAAAGCTTTTTGCTCAGCAACGCATCTCAGGCTTTCAAGATAAAGATCGATATCAACGGCTGTGATAAAGAGATATGCGAGGGCCCGGCGATGGTCCAGATTTTTCGTAAAAACGAAGATCTGCCGTTTCAGACCGCGTCGCTGAAGAATATGTATCTGGAGCTAGGCGAGGACCAAAGGCCGACTGCAAATCTTATCGAGCTTTACGGAATGAACAACAGCGGTGTTGTATTTGATGATTTCGATTTTGACGGCCGCGAGGACATCGCGTTCAGAAACGGCAACAACGGCGCTTACGGCGGCCCGTCCTACGATGTCTATCTTTATGCTCCCTCGATCCGGCTTTTTCAAAGGAACGCCGCATTGACCGCGCTGGCAAGTCAGAACCTTGGCCTTTTCGCGGTCGACAAGGAAAAGAAGGAGCTTGAGACGTTTACAAAATCCGGCTGTTGCTGGCATCAGACGACCCGTTATCGGGTTGCATATGGGTTCCCCCGAAAGGTCTTTGTTATGACGGAAGACGCTACCGGCCCCGAGGGGAATATGGTTGTCACGACTGAAGAATTGGTCGGAGGGAGGTGGAAGAAGACCTCGGTAACAAAGGAGATTGACGAAGAGAATTGATCCGGATTTGGCGCTGTGCCATCTGTGATGCCCCCCCCCATTTGAACTTTGACAGGATTCCCCGGCATCCCGCGCTAATTGTTATCGCACCTTCGTAAACAAAACCGGTAGGTTACATCCTGCATAAGCGGTTTCGCTGCCAAATTCAAATCGGCCAATTTACACCTTGGAGCTCGTCCCTTTTGGTGATTTGGCAATAAAGCGGTAAAATTTTAGTTTGGTTTTTTTCAAAGGAAGCCCGAAAGGATTATTGGAGGGTTTTGAAGGCAGACCTAATTTTACTGATCGGTCTGACATGAACTTTCCAGAGATTTTATGAGCGTAGAAGTTGTAATGCCGCAGATGGGCGAATCGATCGCCGAAGGCACCATTTCGAAATGGCTGAAACAGGTCGGCGACACGGTCGAACGTGACGAGCCTCTTTTAGAAATCTCGACCGATAAGGTAGACGCCGAAGTGCCTTCTCCCGAATCCGGGACCATTCTCGAGATCAGGTTTCAGGAAGGGGACACGGTTGAGGTCGATACGGTACTTGCCGTTTTGGGAGCCGAGGGAGAAACCGCGACCGCAGCCGACCCCGATGAACCGGCTATCGAAGCAAAGCAAGAAACGCCGGAACCGGCTCCCGCGCCGGAACCGCCCGCTGTCCCTGAACCCGCACCAGTTACCCCGAGCCCCAATCCGGCACCTGTAGCGGGCGATGCGACAGAGGTCGTGATGCCGCAGATGGGCGAATCGATCGCCGAGGGCACGGTTTCCAAATGGCTAAAGCAGATCGGTGACACCGTCGAACGCGATGAACCGCTTCTCGAAATCTCAACCGACAAGGTGGACGCCGAAGTTCCTTCGCCCGTTGCCGGCACCTTGATCGAAATACGTGCTCAGGAAGGCGATACCGTTGAAGTGGACTCCATCGTTGCGGTCATTGGCGCGGAAGGCGCTGCCATTACTGCACCGGAACCCCAAAAGGAGGCCGCACAGCCCGAAGCTGCGCCGGACGTAACTCCGGAAAGGAAACCGATCGAACCCGTTGCAGCTACGGCGACTTCCGGCTCGGGGAACGGACGACCGATCGGCGAACAGTCGGTCGATGAACTACGAAAAACAAGAAGCTCTCCGTTGGTGCGGAATATCGCCAAGGAACACAACGTCGATATCTCGCGGATTCCCGGTTCCGGAATGAGCGGACGGGTCACCAAAAAAGATATTTTGGCATTCATCGAATCGGGCGGTTCGACAAGGCCGGAAGACCTGATGGTCTCGCCAGCGGGGGCGAAGGCGGAAGCACCGGCAACGGCACCTGCTGCCGGCGCGCAGAAATCGGAATACAAGGCGCCTGAAGTTTCAACCCATGTCGGTGATCGGGTCGAGCAGATGTCTGTGATGCGGAAAAAGATCGCTGAACACATGACGTTTTCGAAACAGACTTCGGCGCATGTGACGAGCGTTTACGAAATCGACATGACCAACGTCGCAAGATTTCGAAACGCCAATAAAGGCCGTTTTTTGAACACCTACGGGACAAAGCTGACCTACATGCCGTTTGTTTTCGAGGCTGTAACGCGCGCGCTTAGAAAATTCCCGGTGGTAAACTCGCAAGTGGCTGGCGACCAGATCATTTACAAGGGCGACATCAATCTCGGAATGGCGGTCGCGCTCGATTGGGGACTGATCGTTCCGGTCATCAAGAACGCTGATGCATTGTCTCTAACTGGCCTTGCAAGGGCGGCAAACGACCTGGCGGACCGTGCGCGGTCCAAAAAGCTCTCGCCGGATGAAGTTGCGGGCGGCACGTTTACAGTTACGAACCCGGGCGTTTTTGGCGGTTTGTTTGGGACGCCGATCATAAATCAGCCGCAGGTGGCCATATTGTGTGTCGGCACGATCGAAAAAAGACCAAAAGTTGTCACGACAGCGGATGGCGACGATGTAATCGCGATTAGATACATGTCTTATTTCGCGCTTACTTATGACCACAGAATCGTGGATGGAGCGGCTGCCGAGCAATTCCTGTCATTTATGAAGGAATATCTCGAAACCACCGAATTCGCGGTCTGAAATAATTGAGTAGACGGTAATAAAAGGTTGCCATACTGGAAAATCATACGGCTTAGACGTTTTTTTAAACCGGCGGTTGAGAAGAATTCCCGATTTTTAGGAAACAATCAACGAAACCCGCCGATAAATCTTCAAGGATAATATTACTTTACGCGTCTTTTCCAACAATTCGCCCGAATATTGTGTGGGACTGACGGATTTCGTGACAACCGGAAGCACTTTTGGGACGTCTTAGATATGCTCTCTCTTAAAGCAGTACTTATCTAAAGAAAATTCAGAAAAGGGGAAAAGGAGTTTAAGTTATGCTTCGCAAAATCAATAGTTTACAGATAGTCCTGTCACTTGTAGCGGCGGTTATGTTCATAGGAGTTACCGTCGTGCCGGGTCAGGACGATCAGGTCCGTCAGCTGATAAACGGACAAAAATACAAGATTGAGGGAGTCGTTGTCGCAAAAGACGCCGATAGTTTCTTGATTAAAGACGAAACCGGGATCAACACGAAAGTTGTCTACAGCCCAAACACGAGCATTAAATCGAACAGTTTCTGGGGCAGCGGCGACCGCTACGCGGCGGCAAGCATCGTCAGGGGCCTTCGGCTTAAGGCTGAGGGAAGAGGCGACGGTAACGGTGCCCTCGCCGCCACAAAGATCAGATTTGACAAGAGCGATCTCGAAGTCGCCCAGTCGATCGAAAGCCGGGTTGGACCTGCTGAGGAACGCCTGACGCAGGCGGAACAAAACGCCGAACGCGTTTCCGGGCAAATTGACGAGTTAATGGCGATCTCGAACGCCGCGAGAGGTGGCGCGAAAGCGGCACAGGATACCGCGGATGCGGCCGTTGCCGGAGTAAACGCGACAAATCAAAGGATTACGGCACTCGATGACTACGTTGTCCAATCGACCGCGACCGTCAACTTCAGGGTTAACAGCGCCGTTTTGTCGTACGAGGCAAAGCAGCAGTTGGACGAAGTTGCGAGCGCCGCCGCGACCCTCAGGGGTTACGTGATTGAGGTAACCGGATTTGCATCTTCCGATGGATCAGCCGCCGCGAATAAAAGGCTGAGCGAACGCAGGGCGAAAGCTGTTACGGACTACCTGATCATGACGCACAACATACCGCTTCGGAGAATTGGCACTTCCTATGGGTATGGCGAAACCCAGGCAGTCGCTGATAACTCAACGCTTGAAGGGCGCAGGCAAAACCGACGCGTCGAGGTCAAGCTGTTGGTCAGCAGGGGTTTGAACCAGAACGTCGAGGTCCGACCGGCTGAGGATAGCGATGACGGCACGCGCTAAGGTTCATAACGCAGCGTAAATATCAGCGGACAGGAAGCTTGCGTCGACATGAGCGGCTTCCTGTCCGATACATCTTTCCCCGCCTCCCGAAACTCTTTCGGGCACCCTCCTTATAGGTAATATGACCCCGAGAACACCGCACATCCTGCTGATTTCAATACTCATTACTGCTATTGCGGCGGTGACTTTCGGGCAAAACCCCGTTGCCACACCTCCGCCTTTGATTATCGAGGACGACGAGGTCATCAACATCGATTCGCGGCTGGTGATAGTGCCGGTTTCGGTGACAGACGGAAACGGGCGACCCGTAAAGGGACTCGGAGTGGAACATTTTTCCATTTTTGAAAATAAGCGCGCCCAGTCGATCGTTGAAGTTTCGGATGCTGAAAAGGTTCCGCTCGAGATCGCACTTTTGTTTGATATCTCAGGCAGTACCGATCCGATGTTCAAATTCGAACAGGAAACGGCGGCTAAGTTTCTGCAGGATGTGATGAGGCCGGAGGACAGAGCGACGATCTTTACGATCGGGGAAACGCCGATAATGCTTCAGCCGAGGAATGTCGCTTACCGTTCGATCGAGACCATACGGGGGCTTCAGCCGACAAAGCAGTACACAGCCTTTTACGACACCGTGATGGCCGCTGCGATTTATTTGAGGGAAAACGCGAGTCCCAAGAGTCGTAAAGTGGTTATTGCGATCACCGACGGCGAGGATACAAACAGCGAGGGAATAAAAAGAGGATTTTCAGCGGTCTATGCTTCAATCGGCGAGCGCATCAACTCAATCACGACAAAAGAATATAGGGATTTGCTGGTCCAAAAACGAAACGAGATAAGAATCCGCGAACAGAATAAGACACTAAAACGGCTCCAGGACGCGGATACCGTTTTTTACTCCGTTAATCCGGCGGGAAGTTCCTACAAACTCAACAAAATCAGTCTTTTCGGCCAAAGCAATATGCAGCGCTTTGCGGACGAGACCGGCGGCACCGCTTTTTTACCGAAATTCCTTCCGATCGATTTGAAAAGCAATTACGAAAACAGTTCTAATCTTTCGCAAAACACAGAGACCCTGAGCCGGATCTTTTCGGCCCTCAAGAACGAGCTGCAGGCGCAGTATCTTGTTCAGTATTATTCGAATAACGAGTTTCCGCCGAACAAATATGTGGATGTCGAAACAAGCGTCAATTTGAACCTTCCGCAGGGATTGAACATACGTTCGCGCAAGGGATACTTCGTAAAGCAGCAGTAGGCGGTCACTTTAGAAGGCAAACCCCGGGATTTCGCTAAAAAAGCGGATTCCCGGGGTTTTCTCGTTGGCGAATGAGAATGTGGCCGCCTACTGCCGGGTCGTGAGGTTACTGAACCGCGACCTTGCCCATCGTGTAATCTTCGGGCATCGCGACGTCGCCCATTTCAAAGCCCGGCTCGACCGCTCCCATCAATGGCTCCCGTTCAACCGGGATTCTTTCCAATGGAATTCTAGTGATCGGAATCAGCCCCATAACCGTTTCGGGTTTGGTCTCGCGTGTAAGGCTCACAATTCCGATACCGGCAAATGCGGTCAAAACGACCGATGCAACCGCTGTCCAGACTCGCGACATTCTTTTCCGTACGACGGCCCAACCGACCGGGCAGTCTTTGGTAATAATCGTTCCATCTGCGCGCCGGTAAAATCTCGCGCAAAGACGCCCTTCCGAGTTCATTATCAGCGTTTCAGCCTGACG
>JAOTWT010000312.1 GCA_029862725.1 Acidobacteriota bacterium
AGTGCTTCAAACGCACGGAGATGCAGATCGATCGGACGCGTTCCGATCGCGCAGCCGCCGGGAAGCGAAACTTTTGCCTTACCAAAACGGCCGAGGAGCGGACCCAGTGCGAGAACACTCGCGCGCATGGTCTTGACGAGTTCGTAAGGAGCCTCAAAAATCTCAATTTCAGAGGCGGTTATTCGGTGTGTGTTCTTTCCGGGCGTGAGAGTTTCCGCGCCAAGATCTTCCAGCAGACGACGCTGGGTTATCAGATCGCGAACATATGGTACATTGTGTAGCGTTACCGTACCGGGCGTAAGTAGTGTGGCTGCGAGGCATGGGAGAGCCGAGTTCTTGGCGCCGCTAATCGCCACTTTGCCGTGCAGGGCTCTACCGCCCTTGATCAAAAACTTATCCATATTGTTCGAGTTTGAAGATACGGTTGCCCGCCCGTAACATCTTCGTTTTAGTATCTGTTATAGGGGTTAATAGCGAAGCTTATCACGTGTCTCAATATTGATAAACTCAAAATTTGTCCTGTTCAGACCGGATTCAAGCGCAAAAAAGTCCTTGCAGGGCGTTCAAACTTTGCACAACGGCTCTCCCCTTTTAAATGTGCATTCAATAAAATAATTTAGACGGAGCAAAAAATATCGTGAACAAACTTATCGTGCGAAGAGCCACATTTCTGTTCTCAATGATCCTAAGCCTTTTTATTTCAATCGGTTTCGGTCAGAATGGTCTGCTAGTCACAGCTGGTTCGGCGGGTCCCATTAAAATTGGAATGACTGTCGCCGAAGCCAAAACGGCAATGCCGAATTTCGAATTCAAGCGGACCTCCGATGGCGACGGTGTGGCTCTTGTCGCGGTTTCAAAAGGGGATACGATTCAGATGACACTCTACGCGGGAGAGGAGGATCCGGAGTCGGCGGTTAACTTAGGCGGGGTCATCGAACAGATCGAGGTGTGGACGGATGGCTACCAAACAGTCGATGGCGTCGGACCCGGGACGCTTTTGTCCGACGCCGCTGCAAAATACGGCGGAATCAAAGAGATCATGGTCAGTGAGATCGAAGCAAGACAGTATGTTGAGTTTGTTAACGGGCCAAAAGACATCGGTTTCAGAATTGATTATTCAGGTATTTTTGCTGACAACGAGAGGACGACAAAAAGATACGAGAAAGGGGCCAAGATCTTGTCAGTGATCATCCAGGGTGACGGCACCGAGACAAATGTAGGATTTTTCAGCGAATATACGGATCTCGGAAAGGATTGCAGGACCCCTGAGGGCCAGGGTGAAGAGGGCGGGCACGTATCGACCTACTGCGATGGACCGGGCGATTACCGCGTCCATATGTACGACACTGCGATGACGCTTGAAATCACAGTCGAATCGACCGTTTCGCGGAACAATATCTCCGTTGCCCGCGAAAGCCTCAGTTTTAAGCCACAGGGAAGAATGCTGGAATGGCGCTTTAAGAAAGGCGAGCCCTTTGCCGTCATTTTGCGGGGAAACAAATACCGGCAGGATGAAAACGGCCAGATCAAGTACCCGGCGGAGGTTACCGGCGAATATCTTTTTGTTCGCGGACTCCCGGGGTTTGAGTCGATAAACGCAGACGTGAACGTGCGGACGACAAAATTCGCCAACGAGGAAGCGCGCAAGATCGCCGCCGAAGGTTATGTGAAACTGAAGTCACCATCCCGGGAATCCGTCTTGATTAACACATCGGACTACAACCTGATGATCATCAAGGCTGCTGCTGCCGCCGAGAGCTGGGTCAAGTCTCCAATGCAGGTCGCACTAAGGCTCGTCGGTGATTTTCAAGAAATGAAGATGCGAAAGATGGTCTTCGATGCACCGACCGGGGATGGATTTGATTCATTCAAACTAACAGTCGTCAGTGACGGCCTGCTCGACGATTCAATACGAGCGGAAAGACTCGATTTCGAACTGATCAGGGAAGCAAACGGCATCTGGCAGGTTTCGTCCGCGAAAAAATCCTGGAAGTGCTGGCAGGGGCGGGGACACCAGGATTTCAGCGCAGTCCCTTGTGTGTGAGAGTGCGGTAGAGCGAGAGGGTGAGAGAACGAAAGAGCGGGATTGCCTTGATAATTGACTGCTGATAATTGATAAATGAAGCGTGAGTTCTACCATCACCTTCGAAAAGGCGCGAAAGGAATATCCAACCGGCAACGGCAACGTTGTCGCGCTCGAGGGGCTCGACCTACATATCGAAAAAGGCGAAACGGTGTGTTTTATCGGCACCAGCGGATCGGGTAAAACCACGGCGCTTAAGATGATAAACCGCCTCGTCGAACCGACGGCGGGTTCCGTAAGCATCGACGGAAAGACCGTTACGGATTTCGATTTGATCAAACTCCGTCGTTCGATCGGCTATGTCATACAGCGCGGCGGACTCTTCCCCCATTTAACTGTTTCCGAGAATATCGGCCTGCTCGCAACCCTCGAAAAACGCGATCCAAACGTAATAAGAAACAAAACCGAAGAGCTTCTGGATCTCGTGAATCTTCCGCGCGAGCAATTTGCCAACCGGAGACCCAGGGAGTTGTCGGGTGGACAGCAACAGCGTGTTTCGATCGCTCGCGCCCTTGCCTTCGATCCCGAGATAATCTTGATGGACGAACCGTTCGGTGCGCTTGATCCGATCACAAAAAATGAGCTCCACGACGAATTCCTAAAGCTCAAGGGAGTCGTTGACAAAACAACGATAATCGTTACCCACGATCTCGCGGAAGCATTCAAGCTTGGCGACCGCGCCGTCCTTTTGAATGATGGACGCGAAATTCAGACGGGGACAAAAGATGAGTTCATAAATAAACCCGCCAACGAGTTTGTTGAAAGATTTGTCGCCGCACATAGTTCAGGAGGATCGGTTTGAAACGATTTGCCCTGACCATCTTGTTGTTTCTGCTCCTTCTTCCGGTGTACGCACAGGAAAAGAAGCCGGTCGTCGTGGCGAGCAAGAGCTTTACGGAAAGCCGTGTTCTCAGCGAGATCATCGCTCAGCTGATTGAGGCACGGACCGATATCCCGGTCATTCGAAAACACGGACTCGGCGGCTCGCTTATTGTCTTCACGGCTTTGGAAGAGGGTAGCGTCGATATTTATCCCGAATATACGGGGACCGCCTGGGCGGTTGTTCTCAAAAGAAAAGACAAGGCTCCGGACCCGCTCCGTACTTTTTTGGAAGTAAAACGCGAGCTGGAAGTGTCGCACGCCGCTACGATGCTCGACCCTTTTGGATTCAACAATACATACCTAATCGCCGTCCGCAGTGACACCGCGAAGAAATTCGGTCTCCAGGATGTTTCCGATCTCGTAGGGCTCGAAGACGAGCTTAGGTTTGGATGGAGTACAGAGTTTCTGAATCGCAACGACGGTTGGCCGGGGCTTAAGCGGGTCTACGGTTTCAAAGACGTTGGGGTCCGGGGAATGGAACACGGGCTCGCGTATCAGGCGGTTGGTGAGGGAAGCGTCGATATCATCGATGCCTATTCAACCGACGGCAAACTGCTGAAGTACAAGCTCGCTTTCCTGAAAGACGACAAATCGTTTTTTCCGCCATATCAGGGTGCACCGGTCGTGCGTAGTGAAACGCTCGATCGGTACCCCGAGTTGGAAGCGCTTCTGGCAGAATTAGCGTTCAAGATTCCGGACGCGCGGATGCAAAAACTCAATTATGAGGTTGAAGAGCAGGGCAGGGCGTTCGCCGATGTCGCGCGCGAATTTCTGACCGACGGAAAGTTTATCGGTGACGAAACAAGAGCCACGGGTGATCAGGCTTCGCGTGGAGGATCCTTGTGGGAATTTATCCGGAGCCGGATTCCGATTACGCTTCGGTTAGTTGGCGAGCATCTCCTGCTAACGGGACTCGCGGTTGTCCTGGGTATACTCGTCGCTGTCCCGCTCGGCATTTGGCTGACCCGAAAAGAGTCCGCGAGCGGTTTGGTAATGGGTATTGCGGGTGTGATTCAGACGATACCGAGTCTCGCGCTTCTTGCATTTATGATCCCGATCCCGCTGCTTGGTTTGAGCATGCAGTCGGCGGTGGTCGCCCTCTTTCTCTATTCGCTCTTGCCGATCGTCCGGAATGCATATACCGGTATAAAAGAGGTGGACGCGGACGTCATCGAAGCGGGAGAGGGAATGGGATTGACGCCGCGCGAGTTGCTCAGGCACGTGCAACTGCCTCTGGCGATGCCAACGATCATGGCTGGGATCAGAACGGCGACCGTTATCTCGATCGGTGTCGCAACACTCGCGGCATTTATCGGCGCCGGAGGACTCGGCGAACCGATCATCACGGGTCTTCAGCTAAATTCACCGCGCCTCATCATGGCCGGCGCGGTCCCGGCGGCGCTGCTTGCATTGCTTGCAGATTGGTTGCTGGGAGTTGTCGAGAAACGCCTGGTGGCTTAACAGATTGATGATAGGAGGTTCGCGAGTTTGCTTCAGAACGAGACCTTGCCGCGGATTAACGCGGAATTGGGGGGGGGGGTGATTTGGCG
>JAOTWT010000075.1 GCA_029862725.1 Acidobacteriota bacterium
ACCTGAACTTTGAATTCCCAACGCAACTGATAATTGATGGCTGGCAAATGAAAAGACACCCTTGTCCGCAATGATCGCTTGCGATCAAAAGTCTGACCACTAAAAGATGACAAACAAATTAATAAGAGTGTTGACCTGGAATGGCAAGTTTATTGACCCGATCAATCTTGAACCACGTACCAGGGGCGGAAAAGCATTCTTAATACTCTACTTTCTGATATTTGCGATCCTTGGGCTGAGTTCTTTGTACGATGCCTGGATTGGCGGTGAGGGGTTATTTTACCGCATCCTCGATATATTAGTCGGAATATTCGCAACCTACATTTCTTTTGTCGGTTCTTTTGCGTGGATTTGGAGACGAATGAAGCTGCATCGAGTCGGTGATTGACCTCCTGTTTCGATCGATTTACCACTAAATTTCATAATATTTTAAAAAAAGAAAATTTATTTTCACGAATATCCGGCGCGAGAAATTATGCAAGATAGACATCTTCTAAAGAGTCAACAAAGTTTAAAATTTGGCGCATAAGAAGTTGGAACGATATCCACAATTGTGGAAACCGAGACCTTCGTTCTTTTCCACAGGTTTTTCCACAAACCCCCGTAAAATAAGGCGAATAGTTAAAGTATTTTCTACTTGACACAAAATAATAGTTCGTCTAAAGTCATTACACAGTCGAAATTGCTTACGGGCATTTGACCGGTACAAGAAAGAGAAATCAGACGCGGTGACGCACTGATTTGGAAGCAAGGATAGCGGAATTGAATTGCTGATACGTCTTGAATCGAAGCCGAAAGGCTTGGCTAGGGAGGGACGAAAGAAACTTCCGAGTTGGGTGGATAAAAACATCCAACAGCTCTTTGGAACGGATCCAGCTAAAGGGTGCTAAGTCGCTTAGGTGTAAGCCTAAGCCTCGTTGCCGGGAACGTAACCGGTGGTGGAGGAAAAGCCACTAGAAAAGACTACCTAACGGCACTTCATCGAAAGATGAAACACGAAGCGTAAGCGGAGTGGGTGCTGGCCGGAAATGAGCTTTCCGCAAAGTGATTTTCGGAATATAAAAAACCGCAGTTCGTTGTGTGTACATGCACGAACTGCACTCCTCAAAAAGTACTTCGGTATTTGGAGAGGAACTCTGAAAGCGCTTCGGTGCGAGTAAGGGAAAAGAATAGTGTCGCTTTGAGTAATCAAAGCGGCACTTTCTCTTTTTAAAACGGGAAGGCGGCTCACAGCTCACAGATCAAGCGACCTCCAGGTTCTAATCGCCTTTGAAACCTTTTCATGAGCCTCTTGTTGCACAAAGTGTCCCGCGTCGGCAAATGTCAGAATCGTCAGATCAGTATCGACGTAATCCCAAGAGTTATTGAGCATCCCCGCCGGGAGCGCCTGATCGCGCATGCCGTGGATTATGAGTACCGGGGTTTTTACCTTTCGAACCGGAGCGGGAATCGCCGGTGTGCTGGAATCTGCAGGGGCCGCGGGATAGTTTGCCCTGTAATAATTGAGCATGCCTTCAAACGAAGATCTCTTGAAAGCCTCGATGTAGCGCTCCCGTTCGAGATCGCTCAAATTTGGGTGGAAATTGGCAAGGCCTTCCGGTGTCAACATTTTTTCCGCTCCCTCCTTTTTAAAATCCTGGGCGTATTGCCCCGTCTGCGGATTCGCGGCCAGGTAGCTGCTGATTCCCGCGGGATGCGGAATATTGCACGCAATTAGCCCTTCGATACGATTCGGATAGTACGTTGCGACCTGCCACGCGATGGCGCCGCCCCAGTCGTTGGCGATGAGTGTCGCCTTTTCGACCTTCAAATCATCGATAACGGCGATCACATCCTTCATTAGAAGCGGCATTGCATAATTTTGGACTCCTTTTGGGGCATCGCTCTTGTTGTAGCCCCGCAGATCGACCGCCACCACCTTAAAGTCTTTTGAGAGATCGGCCATTTGGTATCTCCATGTGTACCAAAAGTCCGGAAAACCATGGAGCATGATCAGTGTCGGGCCTTCGCCCATCGTGACGTAATGGATCTTGACGCCCTCGTTATCGGCGAAATGATGTTCAACCTGCTCGAAAACATCCCGGGCCCGAACCGTTAGACTAAGACCAAGAAACAAATCGCGATCGACAAGAAGACCCTCATTGAATAACAACTCCCGTTAAAAAGTGAATGCCAAAAGTAACAAGATTCCCGACCAGCTTACTATCAAACCGGCTTTTATTGCTTGAAGACCTTTTGAAAGATCGATGAAAGTGTTGGTCGCGGAAGATAAATCCCGGAAATGTGATCAGCAAATCCCGGACGGCGGAAATATCACAGATCGATCGATACGCCGCTGCCTTCAGCCAGTGCGCGCCTGAATATCTCCGCTCCAACCGCAACGTCCAACGCCGCGTTTCCTACTGACTTAAAGAATGTGATTTCCGTATCATTTTCCCGGCCCGGTTTCGAACCGTTCAGGATTTCCCCAATTTCAGCGTGTATTGTCTCGGCTCCGATCGCCCCGTATTCTATTGCCTGAATCAGATCGCCGGCTTCGGAAAGTGCGCCGTCTATCGAGTCAACAACGATTTTTGAACATCTCCGTATTGTCTCAAGCCCGACTTCATTCATATCGGGCGTAAATGAACCGATGCCGTTAACGTGCGAGCCCAGCCTGAGGTCCAGGCCGCTAAAGACGGGAGTTTCGGACGTAGTCGCCGTACAAATAATATCGGCCTTACGTATGGCTTCGGCCGGATCATTGACTGCTCTAAAATCGATCTTGCCCCGAAACATTTCTGACATTTCATCGACCCACGAAACGGCGGACTCGGCTGAAATATCGAAGACAAAGATTTTCTCAATCTCCCGAACTGAACAAACCGCCGGGACGATCAGCCGACTCTGAGCCCCCGCACCGATCATCGCCACGTTGGCGGAATCGCGCCTGGAAAGAAGATCTGTCGCAAGCCCACAGGACGCGCCGGTTCTGAGCGACGTCAGGTATGCGCCCTCAATTGCCGCCAACGGCATTCCGGTTTGAGAATCGATCACGATGATCAGGCCGTGGATCGCAGGCAAATTCTTTCCCGTGTTTTCAGGAAATACCGAAACCATCTTTACCGCCATCGAGTCGTCTACTGAAAGATACCCGGGCATTATCAAAGTGACGCCTTTCTCATCGCGGCCCGTTAGGCTCAAACGGTTGGGGACTACCGCCGTTCGACTGGAAAGCTCAGCGTAGGCTCTTCCGACGACAGGAATGGCGTCGCTCACAGGCATTAGCCGCCTGACTTCTTCTTTTGAGATGACCAACATAACTGCTAACGCAGGAAAAATCCCTTGCCGATCTCATCCGCGGCGTTGAGATAGAATTCGTTCTTTCCCGTGATAAACGCTTCACCCGCGATCGAAGGAATCACCGCCGGGTAGCCGCCGAATTCTGTTTCCCCTTCGATTGACCCGCGAAAAACGCTACCGACGATACTCTCGACCTCGATCCGTTCGCCGACACCGATCTCGCCGCGGGCGTGGTGGATCGCCAAACGGCCGCTGACCCCGGTCCCGGTAGGCGAACGGTCCACCTCACCATCGGCAAAAATACACACATTTCGGCTGTGATGCGGGTCCTCGCCACATACAAAGATCACGCCATACAAAAAACCGAGATCATCTTCAAGAGGATGAATGATCTCGCGGCTTTCCATTACGTCTTGTTTTATCGCTCTTCCGGCTCTGATCAAACGTTCGCTATCTGAGGGTTCGCATTGCAGGCCCAGATCGCCGGCGTTTACGTATGCATAAAACGCACCGCCGAACGCAAGATCGTAGCGGACCTCTCCATATTCCGATGTTAAGACCGAGGCATCGAGTTCGGCGACAAATGAAGGTACGTTGGTGAACCGTACTTCTCCGACGCGTCCGTTTTCGTATGCTGAAAATGACGTAATGAGCCCGGCCGGCGTGTCTATCCTCAAAACGGTTTCCGGTTCGCTCGCGGGGAAAACACCGGTCTCGATCAAAACGGTCGAAAGAGCGATGATCCCGTGACCGCACATCGAGCTGTAGCCCTCGTTATGCATAAACAGAACACCCAGATCCGCGCCGTCAGACACGGGCGGTGTCACTATGCAGCCGTACATATCGGCGTGGCCCCGCGGTTCCCACATCAAGGCCTTTCTGATGTGGTCATAGTTTTCTTTTGCGTCGCGGCGCTTTTCGAGGATCGTTTCACCAACGAGATCTGGAAAACCCGAGACGATAACTCGAAACGGTTCACCTCCTGCGTGAGATTCAATTGTACGAATGATCAAACAATTGTCGGCTGGTAAATAGATTTCTGCGTTAGTGAGTTGTTCTTTCACGATTGAGAGAATCATAACTCAGAATCGATTTCGTACGGAGGAAAATAAGGGATTACATTTGCCCGTCATTACTTGATTACAGATTTTCAAAGAGATTATCGAGACTTTATAACCGAACATCATGTAATTTGGATATAATCGGAAAGTTAGCAACTGACACGGAACACATAGGAATTTTCGAATGAGGCTCTTTTCCCCTGCACCAATCCTTTTGATTCTATCGGCCGCGCTTGCGGCATTGTCGCAAACGCCAACTCCTACACCGATTGAATCCGATGAGGTTGTAAAGATTTCGACAACCCTGATCCAAATCGATGCGACCTTCACAGACAAGAAAGGAAACCCGGTAAGAGACATATCGCGTGATGAGGTCGAAATATTCGAAAACGGCAAAAAACAGGAAATCACGAACTTTTCTTTTGTTTTCGCACAATCGGATCGCAGACCGGAGACCGAGCCCGATGATTTACAGGTTCCGACCCGGCCCCGCCCGCTCGCGCCTGGACAGGTTAGAAGAACAATCGCGCTCGTTGTCGATGATCTGACGCTTTCATTTGAAAGCACCTATTATGTCAGGCGGGCTTTGCGCGACTTTGTCGACAACCAAATGCAGGAAGGTGATCTGGTCGCGATAATTCGTACCGCCGGCGGGATCGGCGCCCTGCAGCAGTTTACTTCAGACAAACGCCAATTGTATTCCGCGATCGAAAAAGTGCGCTGGAGTTTTCTTGGTAACGGCGGAATAGGTGCGTTCGCGCCGGTCGAGTCTCGGTATATAGATCCGCGCGCTGAAGAGTTAAAAGAAAAAATCGACGAGACCCGGCAAGAAGTCAACGACCTGCGCGAAAGTATTTTCGCGACCGGGACCCTCGGAGCGATCAACTACATAGTTCGTGGAATGCGCGATTTACCCGGACGGAAATCGGTAATGGTCATGTCGGACGGATTTCGGATCTTTCGGCAGAACAGCCGTGGGTTTGGCGAATCGACAAGGGCTTTCGCTTCGATGAAACAACTTATCGTCCAGGCGAACCGCGCCTCTGTTGTTATTTATACGATGGATGCCAGAGGACTTGTAGTAGACGGTTTCATGGCCCCGGATGGCGTCGAGGACCTTTCAGTCTTTGATATCGAAGAGGAAATCGCAGACAGGCGGCAGCGTCTCTTTGATACGCAGGCAGGTCTTATTTATCTGGCGAGGGAAACTGGCGGACTTTCGATCGTAAACAACAACGATCTGCGCACCGGGATTCGCAGAATGCTCAATGATCAGAGTTATTATCTTATCGGTTACCAGCCGCAGGAAGAAGTATTTGATCCTGAAAAGCGAAGGTTCAACAAGCTTGAAATAAAGGTCAAGCGAAAGGGCGTCAACGTAAGGTATCGAAGCGGTTTTTTCGGAGTCAGCGATGAGCAGTTCGATGCTCAACCCTTGAGCCGCACCGACTCCGGGCGAATTCTCGATGCCCTGACTTCTCCATTTGCAGTCAACGATCTGACGCTAAGTTTGAACACGATATTCAAGAGTGAGGTCGATGACAAGTATGTCGCGATTTCATTTCTTCATATCGATATCAAGAATCTGGAATTTGAAACCGCTCCGGATGGCAACAAAAAAGCCGCGTTTGAACTCGTGGCGATAAATTTCGGCGAAAACGGGAAGCCTGCGGATGAACTCGGCAAAACATTTGTCCTGAACATAGCGCCGGAAAAATTCCAAAGCTTTCTGGACGAAGGTGTCGTGTATGCCTTCAATTTCCCCGTAAAAAAGGCTGGCGCATATCAGATGCGTGTCGCGATTCGGGATCATGCCTCCAATAAAGTCGGCTCAGCGAGTCAGTTTCTGGAGGTTCCGAAACTCAAAAAGAACAGAATAACCCTTTCCGGGTTGATTCTCGACAATGTCTCGTATCGCGAATGGAACGAGAGCCAGGTAGACGGCGGCATCAGGATTCGAGAAACGGAATCTCCCGAATCTATAGGGTTGGTCTATTCAGCAGACACGGCATTGAGAAGATTCAAGGCCGGTACCGTCCTAAAATATGGATTCGAGGTTTATAACGCGGCTTCTAAATCCGGGGGCCGGCCGGAGCTCGAAATGAGGACGCGTTTTTACTCAAATGGCAAGGTCACGTATGAAGGAAAGGACAACCCCATAACTCTTGCGCCAGGGACAAACGGCAGGATCATCCCGATAATGGGGGCGCT
This sequence comes from Acidobacteriota bacterium, assembly GCA_029862725.1. Lineage (GTDB taxonomy): Bacteria > Acidobacteriota > Blastocatellia > Pyrinomonadales > Pyrinomonadaceae > Aridibacter. The sequence goes on from JAOTWT010000075.1 coordinate 6,555, forward strand.
GAACCTGGGGTCGAAACTGACACCGGGAGACTATGCTCTGCAGGTAATTATTACCGATAAATTGGCTAAGAAGAACAACCGAGTTGCCTCACAATTCGTCTATTTTGAGATCGTTGAATGAACGGCAGGATTCATCACACATCACCCATCGCCTCATAGATCCGCTTGTTGATCGTACATGTGTCGTAGATCGCCTCGTCGAAGTAATTAATACCGAGAAGCTGAAAGACGTCGATGTACTTGCGCGTCAGATGCGAGAGTTCGTGTAGCAGAACGATCGTTCTACGTGTGCTCATCGAGAGGCCGAGCGACTGGCCGGTGTGGTCCAGGCCGACCGCGATGTTGAAGTCGTGGAAAAATGGCTTGTAGAGTGTGACGCGCCCCCTGTACAAGTAGCCGGCGCCGACCGCTGAGATCGTCTTTGCAAGCGAAGTACCGCTGGTTGACCAAGGTCTTGATTTGACGATCTTGTTCAGACGCACTTCGGTTAGTTTCGCACGGGCATTGCCATAAAAGGTCGATGAAACGGCCTCGTTGACCTCATCGTTTTTGAGCATGACAAGCGCCGAGGCTATAGCTGCTTGCCTAATTTTTTCGGCACCTGCTTCATCCATATGCTGTAATTGAAAATCTCGATCCTATTCCTGATCTTCGGTTGTAACCGTTCCCACGGACGTCTCGTACTTCGTGTATTTGGAAAAGTCGATTTGCCAGTCAGACTCTAGCATCGGAAACAGATCACGATTCTCCAGAGAATGTACCTTGAGCTGCTTCCAGAACCAATTTCCATCCTCCATTCGAATACAATCGATGACCGCGACAGGAGTTTTGATCTTTGCCGATCTTCTGAATAACTCCGCTTTGACGAACGCACCGTCTTCGATGTCGATCCAAAGAGTCCCTTTCGATTCGGGCAGAAAGGCGGTCCCTTCACGCAACCGACGCTCGCTAAATGTCTTAATTACACAGTTGTCGAAATAGTATATAGCGGATTGGCGTCCCTCGAGCGATATTTCGCCGGCTTTTTTTAAGTCACAATTGGCAAGGATTGAATTTGGCTGAAGGAATACGCCGTTAACCCAAAAGGCGTGGCCCGGCTTCAGTTCGCTGACCTCGTTACGGGCCGTTGAAGCGGGAGGGTTCCGGTTAGCTTCTTTCAATTGACGTGCCGCACGTTGGCGGTTTCGCCGAATTTTCTTGTCTGAAAACGGTTTTCCGTTTTTACCAACCAATATTGTACGGCAGCCGTATCGGGCACATAAATATTCGTAGGCGTAAGATTTTTGTTCACTTGTTTTATCGACAATCGTGACTGTGAAGTTGCTGGAATAATCTGAGCTGAAAGCCAATGCGTACTTCAGTGAATTAACTTTTGCACGTTCAATCAGTTCATCTGTTTGCGTATTCTGAGCCGCGACCGGCACCAAGAATACCAGAACCATAACCGTTTTGATTGCTTTCTTGAATGAGTTCATCTAACGACCATTGATGCATTAACGTGAATCTCAAGATGCCCGATCCAGGTCTTTGACCAACGCCTTCTTTAGAATCAAGAATGCGCATCTTGGTAATTTATCGAAAAACGCTAGGATCACGGTCCCTTTGGGTATTTCTTCGCATCGAATCCAATTGTCGGGATTGCAATTACCCAAGATTTTATTGGCATTTTTTGACCACGGGACATAGAGTTTAAAAGTCCGGCGAACCGAGAATGCATCAAAACGAGGATTCATATGTTTACAAAAATTACCGCACTTTTCTTCATAGTATTGCTAGCTCTTCCCCATTTTAACTACACGCAAGACAGTCCGCCAAAACGAAGACCCACCGTTGGACTTGTTTTGAGCGGGGGAGGAGCACGCGGGTTTGCCCATATCGGCGTCCTGAAGGTCCTTGAAGAAAACCGGATTCCTGTCGATTATGTCGGCGGCGCGAGCATGGGCGGGCTGATCGGTGCGATGTACGCGTTGGGAAAGACCCCCGATGAGATCGAATCTTTTGTTTTGGGGCTCGACTGGGACCGCCTCCTGAACCTCCAGACATCGACAACGTTTGAGAATCGCTCTTTCCGGCGCAAGGAAGACCGCCGAAATATTCCCGCACCGGTCACCCTCAAAGGCAGGATCGACGAGCTGAAGCTTCCAAACGCGCTGAATTCGGCCCAGGAAGTCGGCCTGCTGTTCGATCGTGTGACCCTGCCCTACGCATCGGTTACCGAATTTGATCAACTCCCGATACCGTTTCGATGCGTTGGTACGGATATGGTCAGCGGCGAATCGGTCCCGCTTTCAAGCGGATCTCTATCCCGCTCATTGCGGGCGACGATGTCGATACCCGGGGTATTCCCGCCGGTCGAGGTCGATGGAAAGATCCTCTCCGACGGCGGGCTTGTAAATAACATACCGACAAACGTCGTGAAAGCGATGGGCGCGGACATAATCCTCGTCATAAACATCGAAACCCAGCTTGGAGGCCGCGAATCGCTTGAGAGCCTTCCCGGCGTTCTGGCGCAAACGATAAATATCGCTACCGCGGACAACTCACGGCGAAGCCTCCGGCAGGCTGACTTCATTATTGCCCCGGACCTCGGTTCGTACTCGACTTCGGATTTTGAAAAAAGCCGCGAGATCATTGATCTCGGAATCACAGGGGCGAGGGAAAAGGTTTCACTGCTGAAGGGTCTTTCGCTGTCGGAAGCCGATTGGACCGAGCATCTTGCCGAAAGGGAGCGGCGGAAACTGCCGGCGCGAACGCCCGTGCCGGATTTTGTCGCGGTCGAAGGAGAGAGCAAAGAGGCGACGAAAACTATAGAGGAAAAGCTCGCTGACAAATATACCGGCAGGCCGCTGGGCGAATCCAAACTCGACGAGCTCAACAGAGATCTTTCGGAACTGGTCGGTACCGGCAGGTTTGATTCGCTGAATTACGGACTCAAAGACAGACAGGGCGAAACAGGTCTCGTTATCAACTCGAATCACATCGGCGATCAGCCTTCGAATCCGACACGGCTCGAGATCGGTTTCGATGTAAACAGTGTCGAGTCCGATGGGACGAACTTCAACTTTCTCACGAGGCTGACGCTTTTTGATATCGGGAGATACGGCGCGGAATGGCGCAATGATCTAAGGCTCGGCTCAACTACCTACATCGCCTCCGAATACTATCGGCCGCTTGGAGAAACGAGCTTTTTCGTGGCCCCACGTGCATCGTACGAGCGGCGCCGGATCGACGTCTTTCAAAGAGACACAAGGCTCGCCGAGTATGTCGGCCAAAATATACAGGCGGGGGTCGATCTTGGTTACAACGTTAATACCCGCAGCGAAATCAGGGCGGGTATCACAGTCGGCTACGAAGACATTTCCCGCCGCATCGGAGACCCCTTGCTTCCGGATATAAAGGGCCGTTTCGCAAAGGTCGGTCTCGAGTGGAAGTACGACGGGCTCGATAAGGCGCAG
>JAOTWT010000429.1 GCA_029862725.1 Acidobacteriota bacterium
CGGCGGTCGCTGTTTGTAAACACGCCGTCTTTCTCGGCAAAACACGCACCAGGCAGAACGACGTCGGCAAATGCCGTCGTTACGTTGTGAAAAATCTCCTGGCAGGCCAAAAACTCGCAATTCTCATTTAAGCCAACCTCGAGCTTTGAAGCGTTCGGCTCCGAGATGACGATATCTTCACCCATCACAAAAAGACCCCGCATTTTGCCATGAATGACGCTCTTCATCATGACGTTCAGGTTTTGGCCTTCGTTCGGCGAAAGCTCGACCCCCCAGGCTTCCTCAAATTTCTTTCGTGCCTCTTCGTCCGTTACCTTTTGATAACCCGGATAAAAGATCGGCGATGCACCGGCATCGTTTGCGCCCTGGACGTTGTTTTGGCCCCGAAGCGGATTCATGCCCGCCGAACGGACGCCGAGGTGCCCTGTCATCAGCACCAGATTGGCGAGGCAGTAAACGTTGTCGGTGCCGTGTGTGTGTTCCGTAATACCGAGCGTGTAGTAGATGCCCGCCTTCTTCGTCGTCGCATAGAGACGCGCGGATTCAATGATCAGTTCCGCGGGCACACCCGTGACCTTTTCGGCTTCTTCCGGAGTATATTTCGCGACCGTTTCGATAACTTTTTCAAAACCGTCAGTTTTATTCGCGATATATTCCTTATCCACAAGGTCTTCCTTTACAATGACATGGGCCATCGCGTTCAGAAGCCATACATCGGTGCCCGGCCGCAGCTGCATGTGGATATCGGCGATATCGGCCATCCAGATCTTGCGCGGATCTGAGACGATCAGTTTCGCACCGTTTTGGACGGCACGCTTCATCTCCATCGCGATGATCGGATGGGCCTCGGTGGTATTCGAACCCGTTACAAACAGTAGATCGGCGTCGCGGATCTCGGCGATCGAGTTTGTCATTGCACCTGCTCCAAACATTGTCACCAGACCGGCGACGGTTGGGGCGTGTCAGGTAGCAGAGCATTGGTGAATGTTATTCGTCCCGTAAACCGCTCTTGCGATCTTCTGCATCAGGTAATTCTCTTCACCCGTGCAGCGGCTGGACGAAACAAACCCCAATGCATCGGCACCGTATTTGTTTTTGACCTTTTGAAGACCTTCGACAGTGACCTCGATCGCCTCGTCCCACGAAGCGGGATGGAGATCCCCGTCTTCGCGCCGGATCAAGGGCGTCGTGATTCTGTCCTCATGATTAATAAAGTCGTAAGCGAATCTTCCCTTGACGCACAGATTGCCGTCGTTCATCGTCTCGCCCGGCGGCGGACTCGTGACTTTCGCGACCCGGCTGCTGCCGTTCGTTCCGACGACATGCAAATCCATCTGGCACCCGACCCCGCAAAAATTACATGTTGTCCTGACTTTTTTCGCATCGGCTGGGAGCGGATCGGGAGCTTTCTTTTCGACGAGCGCCCCGGTCGGGCAGGTATCGATGCAACCGCCGCAGAGCTCGCACGTTGTATCCAAAAGTCCGCGCATGCCGGCGGTCGCGATTGTCGTTTCCGAGCCGCGGTGTGCAAGCGTGATCGCGTTTACAGCCTCGACCTCGTCGCAATAGCGGGTACAGCGGGCGCAAAGAATACAAAGATCCGGTTCAAACTGTATGTATGGATTGACATCGTCCGGCCTTCCGACCCGGGGTGCTTCCACGGGATGCAGCTCCAGAGGTTTTGTGATCTTCGCTAACTCGCGAAGCTGATTGCCGTTGCCGGTCTCTATCGGAAGCCCGTCTTCTTCAAGCCTATGATCCGATAAATACAGCCCGTAGAGCACCTTCCGGTGTCTTTCGATCCTGTCGGACTCGGTCGTGATCTCGACGTCGGGAGCGACCTTCCAGGCACAACCGGGCTGGAGCCTCTTCTGGCCCTCGACTTCGACGAGACAAACGCGGCATGCGCCGACCGGTTCCAAGCGCGGGTCGTGGCAAAGCGTCGGGACGCTGACGCCTTCCCTTTCAGCAACCTCGAAGACCGTTTCGCCGTCGCGTGCGCTGCAGCTCCTGCCGTTCAGTTTTATTTCAAATACATCACTCATGTTCTTCAACGTTTCTTAAACGCCTCCGGAAAATACTTGCGGCCGCTTTCGAGCGGTTTCGCGGCGACCATTCCCAGACCGCAAATCGAACCCTCTTCCATTTCCCAGCCGACATCATCGGCAAACTCCAGCGAGTCCGGGTTTCCAAATGACAAATACTCGTCCGTCTGCCTTCTCAGATATCTCGTTCCGATCCTGCAGGGGGCGCATTGTCCGCAACTTTCCTTTTCAAAAAACTCCAATTGCCAACCGGCCGCCCTAGCCATATCGACGGTGTCGTTCAATACGACCAAACCGGCGCTTCCAAGCATCGAGCCCGCCTTAGCAAGGCTTCCGAAATCCAGCGGAACATCTCGTTTTTCGATCGGCAGGAATCCCGAAGATGGTCCGCCAGGACTGAACGCTACCGGGTTCCCGTCGTAACCGCCCGCTTCCTCAACGAGTTCGTCCAGCGTCACACCGAGCGGCAATTCATACACGCCGGGCCGGTTTACATGACCCGAGACGCAATAGAGTTTTGTTCCCGGTTCGCTCCTTCCAAGCCCTCTGAACCAATCGCCGCCCCGTTTAACGATCGCCGGAACACACGCAATTGTCTCGACATTGTGAATCAGTGACGGCTTTCCGCGGAAACCGAACTCGGTCGGAAACGGCGGCTTCAAACGGGGCATTCCTCGCTTGCCTTCCATCGATTCGAGCATCGCTGTTTCCTCGCCGCAAATGTAAGCTCCGTGGCCGTTTACGATATGCCAGCCGAACCCGGATATTGTATCGCCCGCTTCTTCAATCGCCTGTTCGACGCGGCGCCTTTCAGCCGTAAATTCTCCGCGAATGTATATATAGACATCTTTCGCCTCTACGGCGTGCGCCGCGATCGCCAGCCCTTCAAGCATCAGATGAGGCTGCCGGAGCATGACCTCGCGGTCTTTGAACGTCCCCGGCTCGGCCTCATCGGCATTGCAGACGACGTATCTTTCGGTTTCTTTCTGGCTTCTCACGCCGCGCCACTTGATGTGCGCCGGAAACCCGGCACCCCCGCGGCCTTGAAGATTTGAGGCCTCGACCTGTTCGATAACCGCTTCGGCCCCCAGCTTTTTAGCCTCTGCAAAACCCGCGTATGAATCGTCGAGCGGCCCGCCGAGATTCATCGGAAGATCGGGATTATCGGCGGTCAGACCGCGTTCCTGCGTCCCGTAACAGACCTGTTCGAGTTCTTCATCGAGCGTCGCCGGCGCACGGTCGCATTGACC
>JAOTWT010000036.1 GCA_029862725.1 Acidobacteriota bacterium
TACCAGATTCATGAAGAGCTCGGCAAAGCGATGACGGAAAACGTCACGGTCGTACGGTACAACGACCGCCTGAAGCAAACCGATGACAAGATCCTTGAATTGATCGACCGGTTCAAGAATATTTCGATCAATGATTCAAACCTATGGGCGACGCAGGCCGTTCCCCACGCCAGGCAGCTCTGGAACATGCTACAGCTCGCTCGTGTAATTACACTCGGAGCTCTGAACCGCGACGAATCAAGGGGAGCTCACTACAAACCTGAATTTCCGGATCGCAACGACGACGAATGGCTCAAGACGACGATCGCCGAGTACTCGGAAGAAGCCCCTGTATTTTCCTATGAGGCTGTCGATGTCAGTGAGATCGAACCGCGGCAGCGAGATTATTCGTCGAAGTCGGAGAAAAAATCGGCCTGACAAATCTCTGATAAGTCATCAAGAGTCGCAGGACATCAGTATCTTGACTGGAAGATTAAAGTCTATGAGTGAAACGAACGGTCAAAAAAGAAAGAAAGTACTCAGCAATCCGCCGGAGCGGATCAGTGTCTCGGTAAAACGGCGGGAAAATCCGGATGCGAGGCAATACACCGATGTTTTCGAGATTCCATATCGGCGAAACCTCAATGTCATCACGGTTTTGATGGATATACGAAAAAACCCCACGACCGTCGATGGCCGAGATGTAACGCCGCCGATCTGGGACATGAACTGCCTGGAACAAGTCTGCGGTATATGCACGATGGTGATCAACGGCAGGGTTCGCCAGTCCTGTTCCGCTTTGATCGACGACATCTTGCTCGAATCGGGGGGCAACTCGATAACGCTTGAGCCGATGAGCAAATTCCCAAATGTTCGCGACCTCAAGGTCGACCGGACACCTATGTTCGATCATCTAAAGAAAGTCAACGCCTGGATCGAGCTCGACGGGAGCTACGATCTTGGTCCGGGACCAAAGACATCGCAGGAAAAGCAGCAGGAACGATACGCTTATTCGCGCTGTATGACCTGCGGCTGCTGCCTTGAGGCCTGTCCGCAGTACCACGAAGACAACTACATCGGCCCGCAGGCGATTGCTCAGGTTCGATTGTTCAATATGCATCCGACCGGTCAGAACTCGAGAGACGACCGCCTGGAAGCTCTTATGGACGACGACGGAATCGCGAATTGCGGAAACTCGCAGAATTGCGTCCAGGTTTGTCCGATGAAACTCCCATTGACACGTGCGATCTACGAGACAAACAGGGAAGTGACGGTGCACGGCCTCTTCGGCTGGCTGCGAAAATAGCCTTATTTTCTAAAATCTGACCAAAACGCGGACAAAACGGCGAGGGCTCCTTTGGCACGAAAATTGGATATTCCTTATCAGTCGCTACGCGACGGTCGAACACCCGTTATCAGCTAACGCCAATGCAAATGGGTTCTTACGAGCCAATTTTCGATGCAAGTAGAGTTTGTTAACGAGCTTTTTTGCAACGCCTCCGGATGACCCGGCGTTTTTTATCAGGAATTTCGGTCCTACTGGATCGCCGGGACGATCGGAACGCCGTCGTAGGTCGGCGGGACGAGATCGGGTTCTTCGTTTACGAATCTTTCGACTTCGTCAAACGGCATCGGCTTTGCGAAATAGTATCCTTGTGCACCCTCGCAATTGAGCAAACGCAGCTTATCGAGCTGATTCTTGCTCTCAACGCCTTCCGCAATGACCTTCATTCCGAGGCTCCGCGCGAGCGCGATGATCGTTTGGACGATTTCACTGTTGTTGCCCTCGTTCTCTATCGAATCGATAAAGGTCCGGTCGATCTTGAGCGTGGAAATAGGCAACTGGGTCAAATAACTGAGGTTTGAGTAGCCGGTTCCAAAATCGTCGATATTGATCTCGATGTCGTGTTCGCGAAGCTCCTTGAGCATGCGGATTGCCCGCTCTTTGTGCTCGAAAAAAACGGACTCCGTGATTTCCAGTTTCAGGTTCGCTGGAGTAAATCCGGTTTCCTTCAGGATTTTCCGAATTCTCTTGACGAGCTGCGGGTGAGCGAATTGCTTGCAAGAGAGGTTGACGCTTAGTACGACCTGCCTTTCGTCCCCGAGGTTATTCTGAATCGAGTTGATTTGAAGACAGGCTTTCCTCAGTATTTGTTCCCCAAGAGTGTCGATCAGACCGATTTCTTCGGCCAGAGGGATAAAACGATCCGGCGGGATATTTCCCATCGACGAATGATGCCATCTCGCAAGGGCTTCGAAGCCGGTGATCTGGTTGGTCGCGAGGGAATAGATCGGCTGGTAATAAACCTTGAACTCATCGTGTTCGATCGCGCGCCGCAGATCCGTTTCGAGTTGAAGGGTCTGTTTAACCAACTCGTGCATGTTCGGGTCAAATACTTCATGCCGTGCCTTGCCGGCCCGCTTCGCCTGGTACATTGCGGTGTCGGCATCGCGCATCATGTCTTCGGCGGTAAGGTGTTGGTCCGTGCTCTGTAGCACTCCGATACTCGCCGAACTGTAGACTTCCTGCCCGTTTAGGTCGAAATGATGTGCAAATTTCTCCTGTACGCGCTCGGCGATCCTTATAATCTCCTGTTGGTCATATTTTCCTTCGACGAGGATCGTGAACTCGTCTCCACCGAGGCGCGCGACGATGTCCGAGGGGCGCAGACATTCTTTCAGGCGCCCGGCGATGCGTACGAGGAGCTGGTCCCCGACGATATGACCGAGACTGTCGTTAACGATTTTGAAGCGGTCCAAATCGATAAACAGAACACTTGTCTTGTAGGTCGGATTGTCATGGGCCCTGGCCAGTGCTTTTTCGAGGCGCGACATAAACAGTGCCCTGTTTGGAAGTCCCGTCAGGGAATCGTGGGTAGCTTCGTATTGAAGTTTTTCCTCGGCAATCTTCTTGTCGGTAATGTCCTGTATCTGGAAGATCAGGCTCGGAGATTCCCCGGTGTTGATCGGGGATACGCTCCAGGAAGCCCATACGGTCTTTCCTTCCTTATTCAGATAACGCTGCTCAAGCTGGCAGGTTTGAATCTTTCCGCTCAGCAGTTCGTGAATTCGCACCAGTGTTTCACCGAGGTCCTCGGGAACCAGCATCGACTGGAAGTCCGTTTCGAGGAATTCATCTTCGGTGTAGCCGAGGATGTCGCAAAGAGCCCGGTTTACTTTGAGCCATCGTCCGCTTCGGGAAACAAGACCGATACCGATTGGTGCGAAGTCGAATGCGCTCCGGAACCGTTCCTCCGAGTTTCGCAAGGCTTCCGAGCGTTCTTCCAGGATGTGTGCGTACTTCTCGGCTTGTTCGGCCTGGGCGATCGACATTTCCACATTCCGGAGATACATCTTGTAACTCAGGTACATCAGGTAAATCACCGGAAATGCGGCTATCACCACGCCGAAACCGACGACATGGACCATGGTAAACAAGAATCCCGCACTGGCGGCTCCGACAACGTAAGTTACGAACGACCAGAGATATTTCGTTTTCCAGGTATCCCACAGAGTCTGCTCGGTGCTCATCGACCCGTAAACAGTTGCAATCGCAGTGTTTGCGATGAACTGGACGATAGCCATTACAGAAAGTGCGATCAGAAAATTGTCCCAGTTTCGTTGCGACGCGTGGAGTGCCACCTCCTCGAGAAGGCCCGCAAAATGAAGGGTTAAAGAAACGATTGCCGTACTCACGGCGAGGACCCCGAAATTCAAAAAGACGGTTATCTTTTGCTTACAGAATCTCCACGATGCAAAGACCGCGTCGATCGCAGCAAGTATGACCGCGACTTCTCCTCCGTAAAGCAAAAGAGCGAGAAATATGAATGAGTCCGAAACCGAAATGTGTGACTTGAACCGGGGAATCGGTATGGAGATCTGCGATCCGATCGAAACGGTTAGGACGACGAGAATAAGCAGGTACAGGTCGATCTTTAGAAACGGAAGGTTATAGATCGAGTAGGCAACGCACACCACCCCCAGAAGGGCCACGAGGACCATGTATTTCTTTGTAAGGGATTTTGCGTTCATTGACTGGAAATAAGGCAGCATGCCGACAAGCGATGTGAGGTGATCGTTGTAGAGGAGCCCGGATGTTGGAACCCGCCGGATAATAAAAAGAAAGGCATTGTTTTGCAGCAGGTTTTAGTGCTACTACAAAACAATACCATTATGGACTATTTCAATGACGTTGTCTATGGTTTTTCAACGTTAAACAAATATCGTCGTGCATTCATCCGTTGAGTTAAATCCTGCCTTTTCAAAGCATCTGTGAGCGGCTTTGAATTCAAGGTTGGTTAGCAGGCAAATGTTCTCGACCTTCGAGAGAAGCATAGAACCAAGCCTGGACATGCAGGTCGAACCTACGCTGCGTCCGCGGTATTCCGGTGAAACATAGACACCTTCCAGATAGATGACGTCATCAGTTTCGGCGGCGATGTCCGCTTTGAATACGAGCTTGTTGTTTTCAAAGACCACAAAGGTCCTTTTTTGTTCGATTCTGCGGAGACACCGTTTGATGAATCCCTGCGGATCTTTTTCCATCGGATCCACACCGCTTTCGAGGAATGCGACCTCGGCGTGAGCCTCGGCGATCTGTTCGATCTGCGCCTTGTCGGCGAGCCGTACATCCCATTCGCATTCTTGTACCGGGTACGGAAACTTCAGGTCAAAGAGCTTTTCGGTGAACTTCAGCCGCGGTTCGCTACCGTCCTGCTTATAGAGGGTCCAGAACCGTTCTATCGCATTACCGTCAGACATCATCAAATGGATGGCTGTTTCGCTTGTTCTGGCTATCATCGCGAACGCCGTCAGCGCCTCTTCCGAGCGGGCCTCGATCAAGGTCGAGTGTCCGATCAGTGCGACTCCCTGGAGTTCGCCGGTTTCGCTTCTGTAACCGTAGTAGATACCGCGGTTAAGTTCGCTTTCGAGACCGTTGTCCTGTATGAAGCTGGACATGACTACCGTGTGAACCGGGCGGATCTTCAAGAAGTTTGTTACTTCCGCTGTGTTCGCGTTCGTCAGGGCTTCAAGACGCTTCATATCGGGAACCGCGATTATCGGTGTTTGGATTGCTGTGTGTTCGAATCTTTTTTCAACATTTTTGACAACTTTCATTTTTTTGTCCTCCTTACAATTATTTGTCTATGTTGATTTATTCGTCACCATTGATCGTTGCGACGCTCGTTTGCGCGCTCCGGTCGCTAACTAACACACCATCGCTGATTAACACTCCATCCGCAGTCATTCGATCGCTTACCAAGACACCGTCGCTCACCAAAACCCCGTCGGCATTCATCCTGTCGCTGACCAGCACCCCGTCCGCCACGAGTACCCCGTCACTGACGAGTACTCCGTCGCTCACGAAGACGCCGTATCCGTAGAGGATGTTTCCACCGCCGATCGTCGAGCCATCGCTTTGTCGGACCTTCGGCATGAACGTCAAATACATTCCGTAATGGAAATTGCTGTTCAGGGCGTAGGCCATCGTTATACTGTTGTTTTCAACGCCCTGTTGGAAGAAGCTTCCGTTTCTGTAGACGTTGTTGAAGTAATACGCGACCAATGTCGACTGGATATAACCGTGATTTGTCAAAATTCCGCCTGCCCAGCTAAACGTATGACCGTTTATGGTGGTCTGGGCTGTCGGGAATGTCTGGCCGCTCGCGATCATATACATGCCCGACGGAGCCGTATTGAAATCAATATCCGTTCGATAGATGCTTGCCAACCGGATCGCACCTTCCAGGTTCAGCTGGCCTGCACCCTGCTCGAGGGTGTTGTACCCGGCAAGCGGTTGAGCTGAGTACTCGAATATCATCTTCACCATCTGCGGTGTCAGATTTGGGTTGAGTTCGAAGAGAAGAGCTGCCGCGCCGGCAACCATCGGGGCCGCCATCGACGTCCCGCTCATATACATCATGTCTTCATTCGGATCGCCTTGTTCCAAAGCCACATCCGTAAGACTCGGATAATTCGTCGCCAGGTAGATGCTGTCCCGTCCTTTGGCGGAAACGATCTTGTTACCCGGAGCAGAGATATCCGGCTTGATCGCATTGTCAAAGATCACTGTGCCATCGGCTTCCACGTAAGAACTTCGTGTCGGGCCGCGCGAGCTGAAGCTGGTGATTCCGTCGTCGCTGGCCGAATCTGTTCCGTGCGTGTTTACCGCGCCAACGGTCAACGCCGACGGGTCGTTACCCGGCGAGTGAATATGGCCGTAGAGTTTGTTTCCGGCGGCGTTTTTGCCTTCGTTACCCGCCGCCGCGACCACCAAAATGCCGAGAGCGTTAAGGTCCTGGACTTTTAGGTTCACGGGGTCGTTCGTATACGAATCGACAGCGAGACCGCCAAGCGAGAGGTTAACCACACGGATGTTGTACTGCGCATGATTTTGCGCGATCCAGTCGAGTGCTGCGAGCAGCCAGGAAGCGGATCCCGTACCATGCGAGTTCAATGCCTTGAGGTTTAAGATATCGGCGTCCGGAGCGATTCCCCGGTATGCGCCTGCATCCTTGTCCGAGTTACCGGCAGCGATACCGGCGACGTGTGTTCCGTGTCCATAGCCGTCGTCCGGATCGTTTTCATCCGTGAAGTCGGCACTGTAGACAACCCGGCTTTGGCCGGCGTCGTTCAAGAATGCTTTATGGTCCGCCTTCATGCCCGAATCCACGATGGCGATACCAACACCCGAACCGTTGAGTGAACTGTCTATTGAACTCGCGATCGATCGCGCATAACTTGCTCCCGTCGCCCTCTCGATGTGACCAAGTCTCATCAGTTCGCGATCAGGAGAAAGGAAGTGCGACAAACCACTGTTGGAGATCGCTTCGACAGCGCTGAGCGGCATATTTACAACGATCGTATCGCTGTTGCCGATGCGCTTTTCGAATCGGACCCCGTATTGCGCCATTATCGAGCGAAGCTCCGGGTTGTCGGCGCCTTTCGTCTGCATGATGACATCGAGGCGTGTGTCGCCAGGCTGTGTTTTCATCAATTCGCGAATATCGGAAGAAACATTGTCACCGCGATACCGCTTGACCTTCACATGGTCATCGCGAAAACCGTAGTGTTCTCCGCCGCCGATTATGATCGGGTCAAACAGAGCCGCGATATCCGCATTGCTGTCAACATTTTTGAGGTAGTCTTCTCTCGAGGACCCGCCGATCATATTCAACTGCTTGTTAACAATGGAGCTGGCGAGGAGGTCGTTAACTTGCGTGTCGCCCACGAAGTTGGTCATCTCATTGACAAAGAGAATGGTGTTTCCCTTTGTGCCAACGAGTTCATTAACAACCGCCTGCATTCGCGAGGTAATTTCGTCGTCCGATTTAGCACCTTCAAATAAGGAGGCGATCTCGAGCACCAAAACGCGTTTGTTTTGGAGTGCTGCAGGAACGATTCCCTTTGCTATTCGGTCGGCAAGGATCTCGACGACGAGCTCCTGGCTCTCACCAAGTTCGTCGAGCAATGCCGGTTGGCGAAAATCCGTGTTCGAAAGGGTTTCGACCAGTCGATCGACTTCCTTTTCAAATCTGCCGGAAAGCGTCAGTCTATTGTTTTCAGCCTGCGCCGTCAGGTCGGTCGTGTATCTATCCAATGAAGGAGTCGAGGCAACTTCATTCTTTACGAGCGACTGGGCGGAAACCGCAGTATTGGAAACAAAGACGTTGAACATCAACAGCGAATATATCGCCATCAATGTCAAAGACCTCGTTATGAAATTTGTTTGTTTCGGGTAATCCATTGTTGTTTTCCTCAAGTTCGTTATGAAACTTCGATTACGGCACACACTTCTTGCCGGTTCAACCAATTGCAAGGGATGTGCCACCGAACTTAAATGTTGTAGAATTTAGAGTTAGAGGATTGGAAGGCTCTTTAACGCGTGGTTTGAGATCGTAAGACCGGTCAAACAGGAAGTAACGGTCGTTCATTCTGACCGATGATCAGTCAGGATTGGCAATGACAGTTCAACGGTTCGATCTTAATTGGAAAAGGCGAGGTCTTTGGTCAGTTCATGGCGTTCTTAAATACGCGGGAAATTAGAAAGAAGAGATTCTCGCCGTGGATTTCGCAGATTCTTCGGATTTGATATAAGCGATAAGGTTCAATATTCCAATGCGTGATCAGGGCGTTCTCAGTGCCCCTGCGGAAGAGACGGATTCTTGAACGGTATCCCTGGAGTAAGAACGGAACTTGCTCATTTTGGAATAGGCTGCATTTGAGCTTTTTTGAGACCGCCGCTCTTTCGAAATGCCGTCAACAAACAAAAGAGGCTGCCCGGCGGGACAGCCTCAAGAACCGCGAATCTCTTTCCCTTAAATACCCATCACGTTAACCAGTTCTTGCACAGCACCCGCGGATTTCTGGAGCGCGGCGCGCTCGTCGCTGGTGAGAGATATCTCTATGATCTGTTCGACACCGTTCTTACCGAGTTTGCACGGGACCCCGACGAAGAGGTTGTTGATACCGTACTCGCCCTCCAGATAGACAGCACACGGGAGGATCTTCTTCTTGTCTTTCAAAATCGACTCCGCCATTTCGACAGCCCCCAGGGAAGGCGCGTAGAACGCCGATCCGGTCTTCAGAAGCCCTACGATTTCGGCCCCGCCGTTTGCCGTACGGTCGACGATCGCGTCGATCTGCTCGGCCGGAAGCAATTCCGTGACGGGAATTCCGGCACAGGTCGAATACCTGGGCAGCGGCACCATCGTGTCTCCGTGACCGCCGAGGACAAAGGCGGTCACATTCTCGACCGATACATCCAATGCCTCAGCAAGGAAACAGCGCATTCGCGCCGAATCGAGTACGCCGGCCATGCCGATTACCCTGTTTTTCGGAAATCCTGAGCGCTTAAACGCGACCTGCGCCATCGCGTCGAGCGGATTTGAGACGATTATGAGCACTGCGTCTGGAGAGTGCTTCGCAATCTGGTCTGTGACAGACCCAACGATATCGCTGTTGGTTTTCAAAAGATCGTCGCGGCTCATACCCGGTTTGCGCGGAATCCCGGCCGTGATGATAACCACATCTGATTCCGCAGTTTCCTCGTAACCATTTGAACCAACGAGTTTTACGTCAAACCCATCGATCGGTGCGGACTGTGCGAGGTCAAGCGATTTTCCCTGCGGAACACCTTCTACGATGTCTACAAGGACCACATCCGCCAGTTCCTTTGAAGCGATCCAGTGAGCCGCCGTTGCGCCTACATTTCCGGCGCCGACAACCGTGATTTTATTTCTTCCAGCCATTATTTGTCCTCTTTATTCAATAGTCTTTTGTTAATTATGAAAAAATTATTCTGTCACAAATGGTTGTAAACACAAAGCCGCGTTTCCCCCGATTTACGGGCACGCGAAAAGGCCCGGCATGCTCTCCCCTTCATGCCGGGCCTTTTCGAAAGGTCGCGTGGAAATCTCTCGCCAACGACCAAATCAATATCCATCCGCCGGCAGTGTGACCGCTCTGGTCAATTCGATCTCAAAATCCTGATCCGAATCAATACCGACGTTTTTTCCTTTTCTTGAAAGCGCAATTCCCGCGCCTGCTCCACCGCCGATTCCGGCACCGATTGCGGCCCCGTTTTTGACTTTCGAAACCAAACCGATGATTCCGCCGGCAGCCGCCCCGCCGATAACCGCGAGAGCATTGAGAACGCCGGCGTCTCTACCGGAAAGATTCTCGACGAGTACCGCTTTGATCTTTCTTTCGGTGCCGTTCGTAAACCGTAGTGTCTCGAATTCAACCTCGAGTCTTCCGGCCTTACCGCCGTTTCCGGCCGGTTTGGCCTCGACGACGCGTCCGACCACGGATGACCCTGCCGAAAGGACGGAAACACCATCGATAAACAAGGGTTTTGTCGTGACAGCGGTGAAAGTATCGTCGACACCGGCTGATTCCGACGTAATGCCGTTATCCATCCGAACCGGAATTCTCGTTCCGGCCGGCAATTCCGTCTGGGCGTTCAAGAAAATGAAATTTGCAAAGATCAGTGTTGCCGTCGCAATTGACCGGTTTAAGGTTCGCGGAAAAATCATTTGATCCTCCAACTCCGGCGATTGCGCTGCAACCGCTGAGAGTAAAAGCAATGGTCGTGCCATTCGAATTCAGAATCGTTAAGAGCCCATATTATGGTCTTTTTGGGGTTTTCCGACAAATATTTTGTGACACTTTCGCAGCCGTTTTGAAACAATATCGTATATGCGGTTAACGATTTGGGGTGAGTTCCGTTTCGCACCGGGAGGTAAAACCGGTTTTTTGAACCAATTAAGGGCCGTAAATTCTGTGTTACCTTATCTATAAGATCAACAGAAGGGAGAAATCGCCATGTATCGGGAAATCGAATTCGGGAATTGCAAATCTGTGTCCGCAAGGTTGCGTTTGCTGTTTGGACACGCTGTGTTGGGGTTGTTCTTGATGACGGCAGTATGCAGCGTAACGGTTGACGCCGGAACCGCGGTTCGAGGGCTCGAATATAACGATATCTTTGACGTCCAGTTTGCCACCGATCCGCAGATCTCGCCGGATGGCCGTTCGGTGATATTTGTTCGGAATTATTTCGATATCATGACCGACAGGCGCCGTTCGGAGCTTTGGATCTCGGACCTGGACGGCAACATAGAACCCTTGCTTCCGGGCACAACAACGACGGACGCCTCTTCGCCCCGTTGGTCTCCCGACGGCAAGAGGGTTGCATTTGTGAGTACGGATTCGAACGGGAAGTCGCAACTATTCTCATATTGGATCAATTCAGGCAAAATCGGCCGACTGACATCGTTCACCGAGTCGCCAACGGGCATTACGTGGTCCCCCGACGGCACGATGATGATGTTTTTTATGAGGGTTGCGGAGCAACAAAAACCGCTCGCAAAGATGCCTTCACCGCCAAAAGGAGCCAAATGGTCTGAGCCGGCAAAAGTTGTGACGCGTTTGAAATACCGCTCCGATGGCTCCGGCTTTCTTCCTCACGGGTTTACACATCTCTTTGCAGTCAGTTCCAACGGCGGGGCGGCAACGCAAATAACATCGGGCGATTTTAATCACGGCGGCAGGATTGCATGGTCGCAAGACCATCGTTCGGTCTTTATCTCGGCGAATCGCAGCCCAAACTGGGAATATGAGCCCGCGAACTCCGAAGTCTACAAAATCACGCTTGGTTCGAACACGATCTCGCCGCTTACGGATAGATTCGGACCGGACAGCAATCCTTCAATATCAGATGACGGAAAGTTGATTGCTTACAATAGTTATGAGGATAAGTTAATGGGATACCATAACTCCGGAATCCGGGTTATGGACACGAACGGCGGTGGCACGAGAGATCTTACTGCCAACCTCGACCGATCCGCGGGTGCGCCCGAGTGGAACGAGGCCTTGAAGTCATGGTTGTTTACATATTCCGACATTGGAGACACAAAACTGGCCGCGGTCGATAACAACGGCGTGATCAAAACACTCGCCGTTGGACTCGGTTCAAACGGAAACGGCCGCCCGTATCTTGGCGGTGAATCGTTTACGGCAAGCAAAAACGGCACGATCGCATACACGATCGGCGCCAGCCACCGACCGGGCGATGTCGCGCTTAGAACTGCGAATGGGCGAACCAAAGTTCTTACGAACTTGAACGAGTTCTTAATGGCGACCGGTAAGTTTGGCGAGGTCACCGAGGTCAAATACAAGTCTTCGTTTGATGGAAGGGAGATTCAGGGCTGGTATATGACTCCGCCCGGATTCGATCCCAAAAAGAAGCATCCCTTGATACTCGAGATCCACGGCGGGCCATTCGCGGCCTACGGACCCCGCTTTTCGTCGGAACTTCAGCTGATGGCATCAAAGGGTTATGTGATTCTCTACACAAATCCAAGGGGAAGTACGAGTTACGGCGCCGAGTTTGCAAATCAAATCCATCACAAGTATCCGGGGAATGATTACGACGACCTCATGTCCGGCGTCGACGCGATGATCGAAAAAGGGTTTATCGATGAAGAATCGCTTTTCGTAACGGGTGGAAGCGGCGGCGGTGTTTTAACAGCATGGATCGTCGGTAAAACGGACCGTTTTAAGGCCGCTGTCGTCGCAAAGCCTGTCATCAACTGGTTTAGCTTTTCTTTGACCGCCGACAATGCCGCATTCTATTCAAAATACTGGTTTTCGGCGCCGCCCTGGGAAAAACCGGAGGAGTACTACAAACGCTCGCCGATTTCGCTGGTCGGCAATGTAAAGACACCGACGATGCTTCTAACCGGCGAGGACGATCTGCGGACACCGATACCGGAATCGGAGCAGTTTTACCAGGCTTTGAAGATGCGCAAGATCGACACCGCGATGGTCCGGATACCGGGTTCGAGTCACGGCATCGCCGCCAAACCGAGCAACCTGATCGCCAAGGTGGCACATATCCTGGCGTGGTTTGAAAAGTACGGTGGGGAAAAGATTGGTAACCGATGAGAGAGGATTGAGAGTTTTCGAATACCGGTAAGTCCGATTCGATTCGCAGCATCTCAGAACCGATAAATGATAAATGATAAATGGTAAATGAATTGGTGCTGAAGGCGGGGGTCGAACCCGCACGTCCACAAGTGACGCAGGAGTTTTAGTCTTAAAGACGAGCTTTGACTAGCTTTTGTAAACTCGTTTTACCTCGATTAAGTCGGTGTCTTCTCGTTTGTCAGTTCAATCTATTTCCGATTCGTTCGGCACACTTTGGCACACTTGGCACACCAATGGCACACCAACAGTGACTCTCTGGTTTGCACAAGACAATCACCGAAACACATTCCGTCATATTTAATGAAAATCGGCAATCATAGTGCGAGGTTTCCCCGATCTGGAATTGGGTGTGGGTTTAACGATTCCAGTTTGGCAAAGACAACATCGTAATCTTTAATAACTGGCTTGTTCTCGGCGACTCCAAACCGTGTGATCGTTGTGCCGCGATCCGACTAACGCAAGGTAAACCACGTCGATGTAGAGGGCTAACGA
>JAOTWT010000430.1 GCA_029862725.1 Acidobacteriota bacterium
CACAGCGGAGCGAAACATTTTGTAAAGGACCCGGTCGTGCCGCTTGATAAAATATTGCTCAACGTCAACCTCGATATGATTGCCAGGGGAGATAAGAAAGAGCTTTTTATTGCCGGGACGTATCACTATCCGCAATTAAAGCCATTGTTAAGCCGCATTGCGCTTTCGGCGCCGGTAACGGTGTTGTTCGGCCACGACACCCCAGAACCAAAAGCAGACGACTGGACTATTGGTTCGGATCACTATCAATTCCATAAAAAGAAGATCCCGTTTATATACTTCGGCGTCGAGGATCATCCCGACTACCATAAGCCGACAGATGATTTTGAAAAAGTAGACCTGAGTTTTTATAAGGACGCAGTCACAACGATTTTGATGGGAATTGTTGCGCTCGACAGAAACCTAAAGGAATAGACCGGGACTGGATTCAAAACAGAATACAATTATGGCATTACAGCTTCGACGAAAAACGCACGAATCGATCGTTTATATCGACCGCGATTCCGCTCCGCGGATCATGCCCAACGGCGAGGACTTTCTGCTCGAGGACCTGCCCGTCGGGACACGCGTAATATATCCGAATCCGCCGATCAAGGGCCTGCCGAACCGCGAGGCCGCTATCCGTTACGCCGTTAACAACCCTCTTGACGCGAAACCTTTGTATGCGCAGCTCGAGCCCGGGATGAAGGTCACGATCGCGATGGACGATATCTCGTTGCCGCTGCCGCCAATGGCGACGCCGGATTTACGGCAGACGATGCTCGAGGTCGTTCTCGATCTGTGCGCCGCGAACGGTGTCGACGATATTCACCTGATCATCGCCAACTCGCTTCACAGGAAGATGACCGAGTGGGAGATGAAGCGGATGGTCGGCTCGAAGATCCACAAGGAGTTTTACCCTGACCGCTATTACAACCACGACGCTGAGGACGACGAGGGCCTCGTCACCCTCGGCCACACGCGTCATAAGGAACCTCTCCGCGTAAACCGGCGGGCGATCGAGAGCGATCTCCTGATCTATCTCAACATCAACCTGGTGCCGATGGACGGCGGCCACAAGTCGGTCGCGGTCGGGCTATGCGATTACGAGTCGCTCCGTGCGCACCACGAGCCGCAGACGATCATCGATTCGGATTCTTACATGTACCCGCCGGATTCGGAGCTCAACCACAAGGTCCACCGGCTCGGAAAGCTTGTCGACGAACAGCTCAACGTATTTCATATCGAAACCGCGCTTAACAACAAGATGTTCGACGAAGGATACGACATCCTGACAAAGAACGAGGACGAGTTTACTTTCGGCGACCGCATGAAGTGGGAGACGATGAAAAAGACGTTTTCAAAATTGCCTAGGAAGGCTCGCAGAAAACTGCTCCAGGCGATCCCTGCAGTTTATGAACTTATCGCCTGCCATGCGGGGGAGACCGAGAAAGTACACGAGAAGATCCTCGAAAAGAACTATCAGCAGTACATGATCCCTGTGAAAGGGCAGTGCGACATACTGATTTCAGGGATTCCCGATATCTCGCCGTACAATGTCTATTCAGCGCTAAACCCATTGCTTGTACAGGTTATGGCCCTCGGATACCACTTCAATATGTACAAGAACAAGCCGCTGTTGAGAAAGGGCGGCGTGATGATCGTGACGCACCCATGTTTTGACGAGTTCGATCACGATTTTCATCCGAGCTATATCGAGTTTTTCCACCGGCTCCTGCCGGAATCGCGGGACGCCTTTTATTTGCGCGAGAAATACGAACGCGAGTTTGCCGAAAATCCCGCCTATATCGAGATGTACCGGCGCGGCAACGCTTATCACGGCGCGCACCCATTCTTTATGTGGTACTGGGGAGAGAACGGCAGGCAGCATGTCGGAAAGGTGATCGTCGCGGGCGCTGAAAACGCGCACGTGCCGCAGATGCTCGGCTGGGAGCGGGCCGACAATCTGACCGAGGCGATCTCAATGGCGCGTTCCTATATGGGCCGCAATGCCGAGATCACAATGCTTCACCAGCCGGTGATTGGTCTGGCGGAAGTGACGGACTAGTCATTTGTCATTTGGCAATTATCAATGATCAGCGAGCAATAAACGCGTCTTTGATAATTGATATTTGATAGTTGATCGATGTAAGAAATGAAATTATCACCAACCGAGATTTATAAAGGCAAAAAGATCTTCTTTATCGGCGGGACCGGTTTTGTGGGAAAAGTCGCGCTGTCGATGCTCCTGCACAACTTCCCGGACGTCGGAAAGGTCTATATGATCGTCCGCGCACGGAACCAGGAAGAGACCCTCAACCGCTTTTGGAACAGCGTCGTCACCTCCCCGCCGTTCGATCCGCTTCGCGATAAATACGGCGAGAAGTTCGAGGACTTTATCAAGGAAAAGATCGATCCGGTCAATGGCGATGTATCGGCCGATTTTCTGGGAATGGAAGAGGATCAGGCGAGGAAGATCATGGCCGGTTGCGATGTGATCATCAATTCCGCCGGGAATGTCACATTTAATCCCCCGCTCGAAAGTGCTCTCCGTACCAATGTCGTCGGCACCAATAACGTCATCGGCCTGGCCCGGATGATGAAGCGCCCGTGCCTCGTGCATGTCTCGACGTGTTTTGTTGCCGGCAATCGCAGCGGTTCGATCTGGGAGAACGAAGAGGTGGTCGGGTATTTTCCAAGAAAAAACGAATTCGTCGGCACCACTTTTGACGTAAACCGGGAAATCGAAGACTGCGCCCGGCTATCGGAACAGGCCCGCCAGGAGGCGGACGATGCCGTCAACATTGCGAAATTCCGCGAAACTGCGAGAAAGCGGCTTCAGGACGAGGGACGCGACGAGGACGATGAAAGAGATCTCAAATCCGCTATTTTCCGCGAAAGAAAGATGTGGATCCGCGAGCGCACGACCGAGCTGGGCGAGGAACGTGCGGAGTACTGGGGCTGGACAAATATCTACACCTATTCGAAATCGCTGGCCGAGCAGATCGTCGCGCAGCAGGATGACATTGTGAAGACTCTCGTCCGTCCTTCGATTGTCGAATCCTCGCTTTCATACCCGTTCCCGGGATGGAACGAGGGTTTTACGACCACTGCACCGCTCATTCTGATCGCGCTTCGCGGTCAGCCTGTTATTCCGGTTAATGAAAAGCTTGTTCTGGATATCATCCCGGTCGATATGGTGGCCGGGGCGATGCTCGGCGCGGCGATGAACGCGATGATCGAAGACGACCCGCCGCTTGTAATCCAGGTTTGCACGGGCGATTCGAACCCG
>JAOTWT010000028.1 GCA_029862725.1 Acidobacteriota bacterium
TTACGCGTTCTTCGACCTCTTTGGCCGACGCTCCGGGCATCTCAACCATGACGTCGATCATCGGCACGATTATCTGCGGTTCCTCTTCGCGCGGCAGCATGAAAATGGCGCCAATGCCGAGCAGCACCGAGGCCACCACGAGCAGCGGCGTCAGTTTCGACTGAATGAACCCTCGGGCGAGTTTTCCGGCAATCCCGACTTCTTTCATACGATTATTTGATCTTTACGCCGTCGGCCAGCTTGTCCGCATCCGATGTTACAATCCGGTCGCCTTCCGAAATTCCCGACAAAACTTCAACCATACCTTCAGAGGTTTTGCCCGTCGTAACAATGCGAAACTGAGCGATTCCATCTTTTCCGACAACGACGACACCGGTGAGCTGCCCACGCTGGATGATCGCGGTTTGCGGAACTGTTATCGCTTCTTTCCCGGAGACCGGGAAACGCGCGAGTCCGTAGAGCCCGCTTTTTAACAAGGGATTGACCGGTAAACTGATTTTGACCGTATAGCTGCGGCTTGCGGCATCAGCCATCGGAAGAATTTCCGTGACACTGCCGGTCATTTCTCCTTCTCCGAGGGCGTCAATCCGAACATTGACGCGGTTTCCCGTCTGAATCAGCTGCGAGCGCGATTCTTCAACCGCTGCTTCCAACAAGTACATCGAATTGTCTTCAATTGAAATCAAAGGAGAACCCGGTGTCGCAATCGCACCAACCTCCGCAAATTTCTTAACAATGACGCCCGAAACAGGCGAAACGATTCGTGAATAATCCTGATATATCTTTGTGTTTGCGATTTCGGCTCTAGCCCGTTCGATATTGGCGTTGACCTGCTTTTTCTGCGAGAGGATTGTCTCGACATTCGCCTTGGCACGATCCAGTTCTGAAACCGCCGTCTTCAAGTTTGATTGCGCGACGTCAAACTCATTCGCACTCGCTGAACCCCTTTTGTGGAGCTCCCGGTATCTGGCAAAAGTCTTCTCCGCCAACTCCTTGTTTGCTTCGGCAGTTTTGACGCCGGCCTTTGCGCCTTTTGCCGATTTCTCAATTTCAACCAGCTTCGCCTGAGCCTCCTTGAGGCCGCCTTGGGCTTTTTGCATCTGGGCCATGCTTTCACGGTTATCAAGTTTGATCAGGACCTCTCCGCGCGATACCCTGTCGCCTTCCGAAAACGGAATTGAAATGATTCTGCCCATGGTATTGGCAGAAACCTTTGTGGTGGTCTTTGCTTTTACGGTGCCTGTAGCTTCGTAGAAATCCTCAATCGATGATTTTGTAACGGTGACTGTCTCGACATTTTCTACCTCCGCAACGGGAGCCAAAGTATCGCCGGATGTTTCCGTCTTCCCGCAGTTAACCGCGAAGAAAAGAGATGACAGGATCAACGCTGTAAGGACATGTTCCTTTTTCATAGCTTATTCGAATGCTCCGACGCCGGTCAGTCTGCCGGTGGCCAACAATACCGACGCATAACTAAGGTAATGCCGGAATCTTGCGGCCAAGAGTCCCTGCCTTGCACGCACGAGAGCGGATTCGCGGTTAATAACTTCATTAAAAGTGGTCAGGCCGTGAGTGTAGCGGTCCTGCACAATTCTCAGTGCTTCTTCCGCATGAGCGATAGTCTGGATATAGACCTTGATCCCGGAACCGGCTGTTTTGTGATTTTGCAGCGCGCGAATTACTTCGAGCCTGATCTGATTGCCGAGCTGTTCTTTTTCCAAACGGGCAACGGTCTCACCTTCCGAGGATTGCTCAATTCGGGCGTTTCGCCCGGCATCATAAAGCGTAAAGGTCAGTTTGACCCCGACGGTGTAGTCAGAACTTCCGTCAATCGCATAAGGAGAGCTATACCCAAAGTTGCCGAATGCATCGACGCGGGGAAGTTTTTGATCCTTTATTGATTTCAATTGCGACGCGGCGCTTTCAACATTCAGCTCCGCGATTTGGTAATCCGGGCGGTTTTCAAACGCAATTCGAATCAGGTCTTCCTGACTTTCGATTGGGAAAAACTTTTCGGGCAGACTTCCCGTCAGGACCCGTTCGAGATCAGGTTCATCGCCCAGCGTGACATTCAACGCCGCCATCGAAGTAATAAGATTGCTCTCAGATTCCAGCTGGAGTTGATCTGCGTTTGATAATTCAACCTCCGCTGCCAAAAAATCAGCATTTGTGGTCATTCCCAGTTCGACCATATCTTTGGCTTTTTTGCGATTGGCCCGGGCTGATCTCACCGCTTCCCGGTTTACCTGAAGCATTTCTTTGCTTACGATTGCGCCATAAAAACTGCGTATGACATCAAAGCGAAGCTGCTGCCGCACTGATTCCTGATTGAGTTCCGTCCGCTTCTTGTTGATTTCAGAACGGGTAATCCGTGACCGGGTTTGGTTTTGATCAAGAATTGGGATGGTGGCCTCAATGGAACTTCGAAAATTGAACAGACCGGAAGGGTGATTTAGCGAGTCAACCGCAAAATTTGATGCGCCAAACCGGCCTTGCTCCAAAAGGGAACCAAAGACAAAAACGGGATTATTACTTCGAATGGCCGATTGTGTAACCAGAACAGAAGGTTGTTTTCCCGTCCTGGCCTCTTTTATTTGGGCCTCCGCAATTCTCGTTTTTGATTCAGATACCTTTATCTGGGGGTTGTTTCCAAACGCTTCTTTAACTGCATCTTCTAAATCCAGTTCTGGAATCAACGCGCTCTGTGCACGAATGACAGATACGCTTGACAGAACCAGGAAAAGCGATACTAAGAGCCTTATCGTCAACGATTTCCGGTTTCCGATTTTGATATCTGCGAACATAAAATGGCGCATCAGAACTCTCTGCCCGGGTTTTTTCGGTTTATGATTTTCAAGATCTTAACCAAATAACAATATGTAGGTATAACTATATAGGAATATACGACACTGAAATACGGCATGTCAAATCGGTACTCCTGGTATCGGGCCGGCCGGAAATTGTCGCAGGCGACAGGATCAGGCAAATCCTTAATCACTTAAAAGGGTCAACCCGATTTTTCTGCCGGGTGCGTTGAATAATCCGGATCCAATTTTGGAAAAAGCTTTGAATCGATTCCGGGGAGCCGGGATCAAAGACGAAGCATCAATAAATTTCGTTCGCTGGCGACATTGTCTGCAGCACAGACGCGCATCGCACTTTCCCCATCTGGAATAAAATCGTCAATCACGTTCGTTTGATATTTTGCCTAGGCAATATCTTCTAAATCGCACAGCGCCCGTTCGATAACTCCTTCAACAACGTTTGCGACTTCCGGGGATATTCCAGCTCCGGCTGCGAAGTTTTTTCCTTCAATCGAATAGACGATCAGATTTGGCGGCAATTGTTCGAGCGAGCGAGCGAGTTCTACCGCTTCGGCTACGCTGAACGCATGCGTCGAGTAACGAAAAAACGCCGCGGGAATTTTCTGTTTGTTTGCGTCGAACCGAAATACAGTTCCCGCTCTTGCACCGGAACAACTCGCGTCTAAAACTATCACCAAATCACTGTCTTTCCATGCCTCCAGTAACGATGCCCCTTCTCCGCTCGCTTCGATTATTTTCAAAGAAGACAAATTCTTCGATTTGAGTGTGCGGGCGACTATTAGACCCGCCGCGTCATCGCCGCGATATTCGTTGCCGACACCAATAACTATTGCCCGCATTTCATCCTTGCTCCACATCCAGTTTCAAAAAATGCGTCGCGCACGAAATGCACGGGTCGTAATTGCGGACCGTCTGCTCGCATTTCCATGTCAGTTCGGGTTTGGGAAGGTTGATGTGTTCAGAAACAAACCCATGCAGGTCAGCTTCAATCGTCTTCTGATTCTGCGATGTTGGCGGAACGATTTTCGCGTCGAGAATAATACCCGCATCATCTATTTCGTAACGGTGATAAAGCAATCCGCGGGGTGCTTCCGTGCATGCGAAGCCGATTGATGCCTGCGGCTCAATATCCACCGCAGCCTGGGCCGGCATCTCGTATTCGTCAATCAATCGCAGCGCCTCATCACAGGCATAGAGGATTTCCACGCTCCGTACGATGATGCTCTGAAACGGGTTTCGACAAACCGGAGAGAGTCCGGCTTCAAACGCGGCTTCCTTTGCAAGCGGAGACAAATTGTCAAAGTTCAGATTGTAACGTGCCATCGGTCCGACGAAATAAGTCCCTCGTTCCTTCAGAACGCAATGCAGAGCGTTGGAATGTTCGATATGTTCCTCGGCAAAATGAGCATCGAATTCGTCTGGAGCGATGTCCAAACCTTTGTTTGAAACGATGCGACCTTCATTGAAAGGATATTCGTCCGCATGATTCAAAGCGACGAACTCGTACTCCTGCTCATAAGTCGGAAAATCGAATTTGGCCACCCAGCGAACCGTCTCAAGTGCTGCTTCCCTCGCCCATTTCAGGCGCTCCGCTAGTTCCTTCAGTTCATGTTTGGACGGCACCCGGTAAAAACCGCCGACCTTTACATTTATCGGATGAACCTCCCGACCGCCGATCAGCGACATAATTTGATTGCCGATCTTTTTCAGCTGCAATCCTCGTTCGACGATCTGGCGATGATCCTTTGCCATCTCGATCGCACCGTCGTATCCGAGAAAATCAGGTGCGTGGAGCATATAAACGTGTAGGGTGTGACTCGCAATCCATTCGCCGCAGTAGATTAGCCGCCGCAGAGCCCGAAGCTGGCCATCAACCTTGACACCAAAAGCGTTTTCCAACGCGTGGACCGCACTCATCTGGTAAGCAATCGGACAGATGCCGCAGATACGCGCCGTCATGTCCGGTGCTTCATCGTACCCCCGTCCGCGAAGAAACGCTTCGAAGAAGCGCGGCGGCTCAAAGATCTTGAGTTTTACATCCGAAACGCGGCCCTTCTTCACTTTTACGATCAGTGCCCCTTCGCCCTCGACCCGGGCAAGATAATCGACTCGGATTGTTTTCGTTGTTTTGCGCATTTGGTTTATCCCGTGGATTGTTCCCAATTTGCGTTTCTCAACCACTAAAGGAGGCCGGCCGGAGACCTTTAATGCCGCGACCGGAGAAAAATTGATAATTCTTAGTCCGTTTCTTTGTCGTCATACCTCAAACCCTCTTTCTTGAACGCCTCCGCACAGGCGTTAAAACCGCGATACGTTCGCTGAATCTCCGCGTCCGTCGCGCCCAAGACCTTCCATTGCGTGCTGAGTGATTCCGTATTCGGCGTTTCCATCGGTCCAAAACAGCCGTAACAACCGCGAAGAAATTTTGGGCAAATCGCACCGCAACCGGCTCGAGTTACGGGCCCTAAACACGGGGCCCCGTGGGCGGCCATTACACAGACCGTGCCCTTCAATTTACATTCAACACAAACGCTGTGTGACGGGATGTTTGGTTTTCGTGCGCTCATAAATGCACTGATAACTTCAAGCAGCTGATGTTTATTGATTGGGCAGCCGTGGAGCTCAAAGTCCACTTTCACATGTTCGGAGATCGGCGCCGATTTATCGAGCGTGCTGATATATTCTGGTCGTGCATAAACTATTCGGGTAAATTCACCGACATCCTTGAAATTTCGAAGAGCCTGGATGCCGCCCGCCGTTGCACATGCCCCGATTGTCACCAGATGTTTCGAGACCCGGCGGATTCCTTGAATGCGCTCCACGTCGTGCGGCGTGGTAATCGAACCTTCGACCAGCGACAAATCATATTTGCCCTTGACCGTTGCCCGTGAGGCTTCGGGAAAATAGGCAATGTCGATCTGTCCTGCCACCGCCAGAAGTTCGTCTTCGCAGGCGAGCAAACTCAATTGGCATCCATCGCACGAGGCGAATTTCCAGACCGCAAGTTTTGGTTTGCGTTTCATTTTCAAATCTCATGCTTGCCGAAAAGCGGCTCCAAATGATCAAGCCGAAAAACGGGCCCGTCCCTGCAGACAAAAGCCGGACCGAATTGGCAATGACCGCAGAATCCGACGGCACATTTCATATTTCGTTCCATTGAGACAAAAATTTGCTCAGATGTCAGGCCCAGCTTTTTCAGCTCGGCAATGGAAAACCGCATCATTATTTCAGGGCCGCAGAGCATCGCCACCGTTTCAAGCGGATCAAACGACGCTTTCCTTATTAGCGTAGTTACAAAGCCGACATCACCGCGCCAATCCGCTGAAGCTGTATCAACCGTTACCTCAAAATCCAAATCAAAACGTCCCCGCCATTGTTCGATCTCACGCCGGAAGACCAAATCCCCGGTCGTTCGTGTGCCGTAAAGCACGCTGACTCTGCCGAATTCTGCCCGATTTGCCAGAATGTGATAAATCACCGGACGTAAAGGCGCAAGTCCGATCCCTCCCGCAACCAGCACTACATCTTTGCCGACGGCTTTATCAATTTGCCAATCACTGCCGAAGGCTCCGCGTACGCCGACCGAACCGCCGCCTTTCAATTTGCAGATGGCCTTTGTTACCGAGCCGACTGCCCGAATCGTATGCACAAGAGCTTCCTTCTTCGACGGATCACCGCTGACTGAAATCGCCACCTCGCCCACACCGAAAACATAGAGCATATTGAATTGGCCGGGAGCGAAGGAATAATCGCACGGCGGTGTCAATTCAAACGTGAATGTGTCGTGAGTTTCGCGTTTGACTCGCTCGATGCCGCAAATCATTGGAAGCATCGGGTTCGCGCGGCCAAGCATTTGTTGTCTTTCAGGTATTTGTTCCATAAATGTCCAGCATCTGCATTCTTGCTGCCTGAAGACGCTCCGCCATTATGCGGGCAAAACCTTTCAACAATTCATAACCCAAACGCGGGTTTTCATCGCATTTTTCCCGCAGGCATTTACCGTTCAAGGCAATGGCCCGGGTCAAATCAACCGCCTTTGCGTCAAAACACCAATGATACGGCGGGACGAGCCACGACCAACCCAACACCTCACCCTTGCCCAATGTTTGAACGATAACGGAATGGCGTTCGGGCGATTCTGCCTCCAACGCAACTTTGCCTTGCCGGATAAGATAAAAACTATCGGCATCTTCGCCTTCACGGAAGATGGTCGTACCGGCTTCAAAAACCACGTTTGAAGCACAGCCGACAAGTAAATGCAGATCAGGCCGCGCAAGTTCACGAAAAAAAGGATGCTCGGCTAAGATCGGTTCTAGTGTTTCCATCGATAACCTCCTTTTTCGGAATATCGGCTAATCGGAAACTTCAGTTTCCCGAATCGCCCGAACTTCTTCGGTAATATCAATCCCCGTTGGACACCAGGTTATACAACGACCGCAGCCGACACATCCCGAGGTCTCGAACTGGTCAATCCAGGCAGAGAGTTTATGAGTCATCCACTGCCGATATCGAGATTTCGCAGAACTGCGGACATTTCCGCCATGAATGTATGAAAAATCCAGAGTGAAGCACGAATCCCATTTACGCCAACGCTCCGCGGCGTGGCCCTTTAGATCGGTA
This sequence comes from Acidobacteriota bacterium, assembly GCA_029862725.1. GTDB lineage: Bacteria > Acidobacteriota > Blastocatellia > Pyrinomonadales > Pyrinomonadaceae > Aridibacter. The sequence continues at coordinate 7,446 of JAOTWT010000028.1, forward strand.
ACGTCTTCGACGGTTGAGCAAAAACAAGTCGGGCAAACCATCGTACAGTTGGCACAGGTCAGGCAACGTGAGGCGACCTCATCCCAACGCGGATGATCGTAGTTTCGTATCAGGAGGTCCCTGATGCCGGTCGTGTCCAGGTAGCGTCCCATCTGCAAAACAGTTTCGGCAACGATTTTTTCGGCGGTCTCAGATTCCTCGGCTTCTGCTTTGCGGAGCGGGATTTTGCTCATTACTTCCGCACCTTTTTCAGACCCAGTTTCAACCGTGAAATAGTGACGCTCACCGTCCAGTACTTCGGTCAAGACAATGTCATATCCAAAAGACGCTTTTGGTCCCGTATTCATCGAAACGCAAAAACAGGTTCCGCCCGCTTGTCCGCAATTGACCGCGACGGTGAAGATCTTTTCGCGTCGCGCCTGATAGACCGGGTCAACGAATTGTTCGTCGATAAGAACTCTATCGTGAATGGCGATCGCGTGAAGTTCACACGAACGAACACCGAAAAACGCAAAGTCCGGTGTTTCCTCGACTTCGGGTACAACCTGAAAACCGTTTCCTTCCAGCTTTGCCCGGAACAATCGCGTAACGGGAGGATGAAGAAACTTTTTCCACGAGTGGGGTCCGACATTGTAGCCAAAAAACGCGTCGTCCTTCCGCTTTTCGAGCCGGTAGTTCCCGCCGTCCTGCTTGTCCGTCCAACCTTTTGGCAAATCTGCTACCGTCGCGATTTCGTCGTAAATTATCGCGTTGTCACGCACAGTCGGAGCAACCACCCGATAGCCGTCCGCACTCAGAACCTCTATCAATTGCTGTAGGTTTTTGCTTTCTAAAATGTCCGGCATTTTACTGAAACCACAAGTTTGAAGTTCACGCCTCACCGTGTTCTTGTCTCCAGAGAGCGGAGGCTAGTGCGAACTAAAACTGCTAACAAAACTGCCCCTGTGCAGAAGATCTCCAAACACTTGAAAAGAAGGCAATTCGTGTGCCGATACGTCCGGAGTGGTTCAGAGCAAGGTCTTGCGGCCGATATTCCACGAAGTTCGCACCTCAGGACCAAACTCAAAATTACTTTTCCAAGCTGTTTTGCCTATCAGTCGGACAGCATGCTAACGATCTGCCGAGGGTATTTCGATTCGATATTCGGAGAGTTTTGGCGTAAGGCGTATAAGGCTCGAATCCGAGCAGCTAGCGGCGGCGATGTTTTCAGAAGGCGGTGGGTTCAAAATGTTTTGATAGGGATCCTGTGCTGAACCGGAATGGGTCTTTTTGCGCCCTTTGTGTTTCCCCTTACCCGGTTTCGGTGCCCACAATTCAAATCTCCCGTGCTTGGGTCAGGAATGTCAACAGGTGTTCGTGTTCGGTCCCATTACCGATTCCTAATTTGGAAAAAGCTTGGGATCGATTCCGGGGAGGAGCTTTAGCGCATTCTTGTAATAGAACTTCTTGAGGACTTCGTCGGGCAGATTCAGGCCATACATCTTCCAGAACGCGTGGCGTTTGCGGAAATAATCGAAGTACTCGTCGTCGGTCTCGAAGATACGGAAATAGGTATGATATTCGACCGGCCGGTATGTGTCTTTTCCAAATAAGACCCTGTCCTGGTACTTAATAAAAAACTCACGCGCAAATTTTGGCTGCCGGCCAAGTTCCGCGACTATGGCAGCGACTTCGGTATAGACATTGGGAAGCCTGTCCAGGAGTTCGCCGAGGCCCTTCAGGTCGTTCGCCATCCAGCCAAAGTGGGCATTGATAAACTTGGTTTGTGGGTGTCTGGCAAATAAGTTGTGCTGTTCGCCCATTACTTCTTTCCACGAGGGGAACTTGTCGGCCGGCCGGGCGCGGCTCGGAAACATCTTTAGTTCCAGCCAGCGTTCATTAAAACGGTCATGAGGGTCAAAAAAGGAACGCGGTTCGCCGGTGTGGATCAACACGGGGATCCCCAGTTCGCCGCATTTTTTGAAAACAGGGTCAAAACGCGGGTCATCCGTATGGACTCGCTGTCCACTGCCATCCTTGAGAGTTAAGCCAAAATTCTTGAATATCTTCAGCCCCTGGGCTCCGTTGCGGACATCTTCCTCCAGTTGTTTTGCGGCCTTTTCGCCATAGCCTGGTTCGTCAATTCCCCCAAAATCGAGATTCGCAAACACAACAAAGCGGTCCGGATATTTGGCCCTGAAATTCCTGACGACTTCTTTGAGCGCATCACCGCTCCGCCCGCTTAGGTTTACGAGCACTTTCATGTTCAGGGCATCCATCTCGGAAACCATCTCGGCAAGTTCCCCGGGTGACGGATTTCCCCGGCGGTGATTGTGAATATCGATAAAGGGATACCTGGCCCGCGTCACCAAAGTCTCCCGCACAACCAATGTGGATTTTGGTTCATATTCCTCGATCGTCATCGTCTGGCTGAAGACGTCGAGCGGCGCGAAAGCGAAAACGGCCAGGCAGAGTAATAAGGCCGGAAGCGATGTCCAAAGAGAGAGCCCGGTGTTTTGTTTTCTAGATCTCATAGGTCTGTATCCCTGAAGCAAGTTATTCTGATTGATATAACAATAAGATAGCCTGTTTGATTAATCCAACAAATGTTTCGTCGGCCGACAAATATGTGACCAGAAACAATCCTCATTTCTGAAGAGTATTGCGAATTGCCGCTTAGATGCGGGGCACGAAGAGGCCGCACCGGGGAATAATGAAAGGCCTTCCTAAGCGCAACCCCTCAGAAAGCTGCGTCTCCGCGGTGAGATTCCTGACGAAATGTTCGCGGGCATGCCATCCCTGGTATATCTTGACCAATCCCAATCAATCGGTTTGGGGGATTTTTAGGAATATCGGCGCGCAGCCAGGCTATCTTAAGGAAAACAATTCGGAGGTTAACAGCGAGGTCAGTTCTTTTGATCCTATTTTTAGCCGGCCACTTATTTGCCGCACTCTTCGGATTCTTCAATTTCTGTTCCGGGATCTAAATACCTTCAAACACACTTGAAACCCGTGTACAATACCGCTTGAATAACGAATCCTTTGATATCCGGGAATTGAACAGGTAAAGAGACGAACGTCTTTTCACCGACGGAGGTCACTATGCCAAATTATATTCTGACGCAGTCAAGCGTGATCCTCTGTCCGCATGGCGGGCTGGTTACCCATATACCAATCTCACCCTCTGAATTCAGGATCGAGGGCATGCTCCCGATGTTGCTGACCGATCACTATCTCGTTTCCGGCTGCCCAAATATGGGTGGTCCGGGGGTTCGTCCCTGTCTTGATGTCTTCTGGGTCAATCCCTCGTTGATGCTTTTGGTGCATGGGATACCGGCGCTGACGAATGCCAGCGTACCGCTTGTGAGGGATGTCGCCGGAGTCCCGACCGGTGCGGCGATAGTCACGTCGTTCCAGTTTTCATATCCCGAGCCTTCCGAATTGACGCAAGTGGATTAGAGCTTGGGCACGATTGTTAGACCCGCGCCTCCGCAGCGCTTCTGTCACAGCCTGACAACCGATCACACGGGATGATCGTTAAACTCAAAATCACAGCTTTCCGTTGTGCCGGACTTGCTGTGCTTAATCATGCGTTCAAAATTTAAAATCCTATTTGCGTCCGGTTTATGTCTGATTGCTGCGAGCTCCGTGCTTGCAATGGAGACCGATCAATACAATCTGCCCACCGCACCGTTGGCCGATATCGGAGAGGAGGTGACGCAGCACGTCGAACTGGCACTGATAGAGTCGGTCGAAAAGATCAACCGCGAAATCGCCTCCCAGGAATCCTGCCTCGCGGCGGCAAAGCCGGTTCGCAAGTGCGGTTCGAAACGCAAAATTGAGAAACGGCTCGCCTACCTGCGCTCCGAAGACGCCATCGCAAAGGCGATCTACAAAAGACTCGGCGATGGGATGATTCCCTTTACAAAGATCAGCCTCTGGCTCGATTGGCACAAATTCGACGCGCGGCCGGCAAGGTATAGAACGAGCTACGCGGACTCGGTTCATCTGACCGCACCGATGAATTACGTTACGATCAGCCCGACGATCAGGATGTACGGAGAGGAGTTTGGAACCGACAAGATCGCGCACATGTTCCAACAGGGTTTTGACTATTACGCAAAATATCGTGGGGCGCTGGCGAAAGGAGCGAACGAGGAAGCCGCGATCAAGAAAGCGATCAAATGGGGGCGTATGACGGAGAAAACGTATTTCGGCATATGGGTCTCGGCGATATATTCGAACGCCGACCTCGCCGCAAACTATGCCGGGCTCAAATTCTACATCGGTTTGACCAACGAAATTATGATTGAAGGCTACGTCCGGCCGCCACTCCTGACTCTCGAAAACGGAAGCTGGCAATTCCGCGGCGCTTCCCGCACGCGGCTTCTCAAACCCTTTATTTCAAGACACTTCAATGAAGCCTACAATCCCAGCAAGATCTTCAATATCGCAGGCTATCGTTCGGTTATCCGAAAAATAGTCAGGAAGCGAGTCTGCAGCCAGTGGTTCAAACGCGATCCCGGCCTTTCCAGGAGCGAACTTGAAATGACAGCAAAGTCTCTCGAGACCTGGAACGGAGAGGATTACGGCTTTTCACGCTCGAAGAATTTTGTAACGATAGCAAACACTTGCTTTGAGGCGAATGGCTAGCGGCTTTGCCCTTTTGCAAATCCCGACATTGCCAAAACCATAAAAACTTTACAGACTCCGCCAATTGGCATAGAATATATAGCCATATGGCAAACGTTAAAGAACGTGACCTGGAATCGATCGGAACCAAACTCACAGCCCAGAAACTTTTGGGTTTGAGGGCGACGAACACACTGAAACTTGTTCAGAAAATTGACAAGGGTTTGCCGTTCAGTGCGTTCATTCGATTGATGAGCCGCACCGGATTACCGGCCGAGGATTTGGTAAAGGCCCTCGGCATCAAGCCGCGCACATTTATCCGGCGGAAAAAATCGAATGTATTTACGCGGGAAGAATCAGACAGGCTTGTCTCTCTTTCCAGGCTCGTCGCGCAGATTATCAATCTTTTCGGAAATGATGAGGAGGCAGCCCGAAACTGGATGTCAAAGCCCAACCGGGCGCTGGGCGGTGCGACTCCTCTCGAATTTGCGTCGACCGAAACCGGAACAAGAGAAGTCGAAAATCTGATCGGTAGGCTTGAACACGGGGTGTTTCTCTAAGTGTCGATCAAAGCTTTTCGGATCGGCAGGACGGAGTATGCCCCGAGTTTTTTCGACGGGGAGGGCCCCTTTAAATACGGCGGCCGCTGGAATTCGCAGGGAACACGAATGGTGTACACGTCTGAGAGCCTCGCCTTGGCGACCCTCGAAATCGTCGTACATTTCGATGCCGAGCAAGTCAGAAATTCTTATTCTTATGCGGCGGTTACGATCGGACAGGAATACATTCTGCCGGTCGAAACATTCACCGAATTGCCGGGTACCTGGCGCGATGCTCCCGCGCCTCTGCAAGTTCAGGAGATAGGTGACAGATGGGTCCGAAGCGGGGTTTCAGCCGTGCTGAAGGTCCCGACAGCCGTCTTGCCGGAAGGCTACAATTACTTAATAAATATCGAACATCCCGATTTTTCGAAACTGGAATGCGGAGTTCCGAAGCTGCTTTCCCTCGATGAAAGACTGCTGAACTGAACTATGTCATGTCGAGCACGGGCTTAACGGCCTCATAAATCTTCCTGAACGCCTGATAACGATCCCCCATCAAGGCGGTGCCCGACTCTTCCGGCTCCACACGCCCGGCGACTTCGATCGCTGCGTCGCATGCCTCGTCAACCGAGTTCCAAACACCGGAGCCGACTCCCGCCAAAAGCGCCGCACCGAATGCCGCGCCTTCTTCGGCGGAAATCGTTTCAACCGTCTTCCCGTAAACATCGGCCTGGATTTGGCGCCAAAGATCTGACTTCGCTCCGCCGCCGCCAAGCCTTATGTTTGAAACTGGGATATCGGATTCCTCAAAGACTTCGAGGCAATCGCGGAGGCTAAAAGTAACGCCCTCCAGGATCGCGCGGACCACATGCGATTTCGTGTGACTGGCGGTAAGGCCGATCAGTGACGCCCTAGTTCCGGGGTCGATATGCGGGGTTCTTTCACCCATCAGATAGGGTGTCCAGAGAAGACCTTCAGCACCGGGCGGGATTTGTGCGGCATCATAGACCAATTCGTCAAAACTCCTCTCCGCATCAAAGTTTTCGCGAAACCAGCGGAGCGAAAGCCCGGCCGACTGGGTCACGCCGGTGACGTGCCACCGCCCCGGAACGGCATGGCAAAAAGTATGAATCCTGCCTTTCAGATCAATCTTTGGCTTGTCTGTCACCGCAAACGCGACCCCGGATGTCCCGATCGTAACGCTCGTTTGCCCGGGTCCCACGATTCCCATGCCGATAGCACCCGCCGCATTGTCCCCCGCACCCGCGACGACGGGGGTGCCTGCCATAAGACCCGTCTCAACGGCAGCCTCCTTTGAGACCGAACCCGCGATTTCCTGCGATTCAAAAAGCTCGGGCAAAATGCCGTCGCTGATCGCAAGCCCCGATAGGATTTCTCGTGACCAGCGGCGATTCTCAACGTCGAGCATCAGAGTCCCGGAAGCATCGGAAACCTCTGTCGCTTTTTTTCCGGTCAGCCTAAAGCGAACATAGTCTTTTGGAAGCATTACCGAACGAATTCGACGGAAGGCCTCTGGTTCGTTGTCCCGTACCCAAAGAAGTTTAGTCAGAGTGAAGTTCGTCAGTGCAGGATTGCTGACCATTTCGATCAGCTTTTCTTCGCCGAACAAGCCGTTTATATCGGCGCATTGTTTCTCAGTCCGTTGGTCGCACCAGATAATCGACGGCCTCAGCACGTGATCATCCTGGTCGAGCAAAACCAACCC
>JAOTWT010000431.1 GCA_029862725.1 Acidobacteriota bacterium
CGGAAACGTGATCGCTTCGCGCGGCTCGATCATCCCTCTGTTCGCCGAACAGGTCCGCGAAGGAAGGCAGTTGACAGTTACGATGCCTGAAATGACGCGTTTTCTATTGAGCCTCGAACGTGCAGTGGATACGGTGCTGGACGCTTTGAAGAATGGGAAACGCGGGGAAACCTATGTGCCGAAGGTAATGTCGGCGAAGATCGTAGATCTTGCCGAGGCAATGATCGGGGATCGCGATCTCGAAGTGGTTTTTACGGGGATCAGGCCGGGGGAGAAGATACACGAGATCATGGTCTCCGAGGAGGAGTGTTTCCGGACTATCGAACGAGGTGACTATTATGTGATCTTGCCCGTGCTTCCGGAATTGAGAAAAACGGACGATTTTGAGCCCGTACTTCAGTCGGAGTATTCTTCGCGCGACGACAATGTGACGGTACAGGAGCTGCGCCGGCTTTTGAAAGATGCGGGCGGTGAGATTGCCGAATTCCTGCGCTGATAAGAATCTATGAAAGTAATGACGATATTCGGAACGAGGCCGGAAATAATCCGGCTTAGCCGGATAATTCCAAAACTGGACCAGCATTGCGAACACGTCACGGTTCATACCGGTCAGAACTATGACCCGGGCCTCAGCGATGTTTTTTTAGAGGAACTGGGCGTGCGGACGCCGGACAGGTATCTGGGCGTCAAGGAAGGGAACTTTGGGGCTCAAATCGGACGCATCCTCGAAGAATCGGAAAAGGTCCTGAATGATCACAAACCGGACAAGGTGCTGGTGCTCGGCGACACAAACAGTGCACTATCGGCGATTATCGCGGCTCGTATGGGTATCCCCGTGTTTCATATGGAGGCGGGAAACCGGTGTTTTGACGACCGTGTACCGGAAGAAGTGAACCGACGGATAATTGACCACTCAAGCAGCGTACTGTTGCCTTACACGGCTCGCAGTAAAGAAAACCTGACAGACGAGGGAATTCCGCGCGAACGGATTTATGTAACCGGAAATCCGATTAATGAAGTACTTGAGCATTTTCAAGTCAAAATCGATGCCAGCAAGGTTAAAGCAGAACATGAAGTATCGGCCGGCGATTACTTTTTAATTACGATTCATCGCTCGGAAAACGTAGACGATCGCGAAAGACTCGGCGAAATCCTCGTCGGGCTGGAGAAAGTCTCGGCCAAATACGATAAGCCCGTCCTGGTAAGCGTCCATCCGAGGACAGCGAGCAAGATCAAGGAGTTTGGGTTAAAGGTCGTCGATCAGAATATACGCCTGCTGGAGCCGCTCGGCTTTTTTGATTTCGTAAACCTGGAAAAAAGCGCATTCTGCGTTTTGACCGACAGCGGGACGGTTCAGGAGGAATGTGCTATCTTTGGCGTTCCAAACGCGACAGTTAGAGATGTAACGGAACGACCGGAAACACTGGAATGCGGCAGCAACGTCATTTCAGGCGGAGATTCGGAGGCGATCTTGCGGGCCGTGGAAATAGCCGTAAATTCAGGTGTTTCATGGACCCCGCCGGCGGGTTACCTGGCAACCGGCGTCTCTGAAACGGTAGCCAAAATCGTACTCGGATATACAAGCCTCAGAAGGCACATCAGCACGTGAAAACGCAATCCCCGGACAAATCAAAAAAAGAGTCCAAACCCGTGCTTTGGGTTGTTTCCGAGCTTTATTACCCGGAAATGACCTCGACCGGATACTACCTGACAAAGATTGCGGAGGGGCTTGCTCCTGAATTCGACGTGAAGGCTATTTGCGGCCAGCCGAATTACTCGTCGAGGGGAATTACCGCGCCGAAGAAGGAGCGGCTTAACGGGGTAGAGATTTTTCGGGTATTTGGGACCCGCCTCAACAAAAATGTGATCCCGTTCCGAATTCTGAACATGCTGACGCTGGGCCTGTCCGTCTTTTTGAGAAGCATTTACAGTATCCGGAGCGATGAACGCGTACTGGTCGTGACGACGCCCCCGCTGTTGCCGTTTCTTACCGCTGTGGCTTGCCGAATCAGGGGAGCGCGGCATATTCTGCTCATTCACGATTGCTATCCCGAAATCCTGTATGCCGCCGGAAAGCTTCGCAAGGAATCCGTATTTGCACGGCTGCTGGAATACTTGAGCAAGCGGCTGCTCGTTTCGGCCGAGCGGATCATCGTTGTCGGTCGGGACATGAGGGATGAAATTATCAAAAAGACGGGCCCGCTTACGAAATGTTATGTAATTCCGAACTGGGCAGAATTGGAGAGCGTCTCGCCCGCAAACCGGGATGAGAACGCAATGCTTCTGGAAACCGGGCTTGGCGATAAGCTGGTTCTGCTTTATGCAGGGAATATCGGGTACCCCAACGACATTGAAACGATAATCGAAGCAGCGTCGATAATCGGAGAGACCGATGACGGGATTCATTTTATTTTTCTCGGCGATGGAGTTAAGAAACCGCTTTTAGTTAACAGTGTTAAAACTAAGAGATTAAGGGGTATAACACTATTAGACCCGAAGCCCCGAAGTGAGCAGCAGGTTTTTCTGAATGGGTGCGACGTGGGAATCGTTTCTCTTGTCCCTAAAATGAAGGGCGTTTCGATGCCAAGCCGCACTTACAACATTCTTGCCGCCGGAAAGCCGATTCTCGCGCTTTGTGAGCGGGATTCGGAAATCGCCAAAGTTGTAGAAGAAGAAAACGTAGGATGGAGCATTGAGCCCGGAAATCCGGAAAAACTGGTGGAGGTACTGCGCGAAATCGCTTCGTCCCGGCAGCAGCTCGATCAATTCGGCAAAAACGCCAGAAATGCCGCAGTCAAGAAATACGGCCTCAAAACGGCCGTCAGCGCGTACCGGCGGGTTTTGTCGTAGTATTTTGACATATGCGCGTTTTGTTAGCGCGGATCTAAGGTTTCAAGGGAAGCGCTGTGGCCGGGTCGCCAGGTGCCGCCTCGGAAGTGTTTGCTGGAGGATTCCTGCGGCTCGACCGAACCGTGGTCAGTCTCTTTACAGGAAACGAGCGCCGAAGAGGCCCTGAGAAGGGAAATTCGCTTGCATGAGAGCCTAAAGTGATCAATCTCGTCATCTTCATCTCTGTGTTTCTGGTGTCATACCTTCTGGTTGGCGGTTTTCGCATGTGGAGCGAGGCGCGCGAGATCGTTGATGTTCCGAACGAGCGTTCCTCACACGAGCGGCCGACACCTGTCGGAGCGGGACTCGTGATAGTTGCTCTTACTTTGTTTTCGTTGGCAGCTTGGGAAATAGCGCACGGAAACGGCTTCCGATT
>JAOTWT010000433.1 GCA_029862725.1 Acidobacteriota bacterium
GCGATATCCAAAGCTTTTTCGAGCGAGATTTTTTCTTCTTTAATAAAAGTACTGACGTCGGTGCCGTTGATGTACTCCGACGAGATATAAGGCATGCCGTCGGCTTCATCGATTTCGTAGATGGTCAGGATATTTGGATGATTAAGTGCGGAAGCGGCCTTGGCCTCCTGTTGAAACCGCTTGAGTTTGTCTTTGTCCTTCGCCCATTCTTGTGAAAGAAACTTGATCGCGACCTTACGTTCGAGCTTTGTGTCTTGAGCAAGATAGACCGTACCCATACCGCCCTTGCCGATCTCGGAAAGGATTTTGTAGTGAGAGATCGATGTGCCGGGTTTGAGTTTCAATGTGCGTAAATAGTAGTTCGAAAATAGTGAATAGTGAATAGCAAATTGCAAATAGTGAATAGTAAATGGTTTTCCGGATCGTTAACAGCGAATCGTTAATAGCGAACCGGAGCAAAGAATCAGTTCCCGGCGGCGGAAGCAGATTTAAATTCCCTCAGCACCGCAGGTGCGGCAGGAGCCTAGCCATTGGTAAGGCCGAAAGCCGCAGCCTCTGGATCAATCTTCCAAGAAAAATGTCGGCAACGAATATGCCCCTGTTATGAATTTGAAATTCTCACAGGAAATGCACCTCTCAAGTCGCATTCGATCGAAATACTTGGTTTCGGGCCCCTTCAGGGCTAGAAGCGTTGGTGTTGGATCTTCCCAGAGGCCGCGCGCTTCGCGCATACCAATGGCTAAGCTCCGGTTTCGCATTCGGCGCCCGGGAAAAACAAATCTACGGGTCAATTTTTCATCAGGCAATGATACGGGAAGAAAGCGATGGCAGAAGGGAAGGGGCGCGCTTTTTTAGCAGAGTCGCTGCCTCGTGGTCTGAAAGACCAGTGATGTCCAGCACCCGAGGCGAAACCGGGCGGCGCTTCAGATGACCGCTATAGCTGCGGTCATAGTAATCGAGAATGATCCTGCTTGCCTCATGCAGGTTTCTGCCGCGGATCAGGTCGATTGCGGCCTTGGTCCGCTCACCGCCCAGGTTTTTCTCAATTCGCATCGTCGCAGCGACCAACTCTTCGATTCCGGTTTCACCGTACATCTCGGTCAGGATATCAAGACGTTCTTCCAGCGACCGCACGATTTCAACGACGGGCGCTATTTTCATCTGGGCGAACAGCTCTTCAGGGACCCAACACCTTCCTACGCGTCCGCTTTCTGATTCGATCCAGACCTGGCGTTCGGCATCGTGCCGGTCGAGACGGTCGGCGATCAGATTCTCATAATGCTGAGTAGTTGGCTGGTCAGGCATGCCGAGTCCGCCAAAACTGCTTCCTCGGTGGTTCGCAAGTCCCTCGAGATCGAGCACCTGTTCACCTTGTTGCTGTAAAGCCTTAAGAACACGGGTCTTACCCGTGCCCGTGAGACCGCCGAGGATGTTGATTGAACGCGTCCGGCTGACGACATCTCGTACCCAGCGTCTATACGATTTATAACCGCCTTCGAGAACAGACACTTCAAAACCCGAGGTTTCGAGCAGCCATGCGACATTCCGGCTACGCATCCCTCCGCGGGCGCAATAAATGCGCACTGTTTTCTCCGGTGCTAATGTCAGGGCGGTGCGAACCATTTCGCCAAGTCTTGGCCCGACAAGATCGAATCCCATTTCGACTGCGGCGTCACGGCCCTTTTCCTTGTAGCAAATGCCTACTTCAGCTCGTTCTTCATCGGTAAAAAGAGGGAAGTTTACAGTGCCCGGGATATGCCCTCGTTCGAATTCGACCGGGCTCCGGGCATCGAACACCGCACCGAAGCCGGCACGGAATTCTTCGATATGAACTTGGGTCTTTCTATTCATCGAGATTGTCGCAATTGCTAATTGTAGAGCGTTTGAGACGAATAGTGAACTGATCTTGACGAGTAGGCAGAGGATAAGAGTCACACCTTCAGGCGGGATCCTCTCAATTGCACCGCGCGCTCTCTTTTTTGACGCAAAGGACTCAAAGGGGGCAAGGATCTGTATCGCTTTCGAATGAACACGTCGCGTCTAATTTTTTTAACGCAAAGGACGCAAAGAGCGCAAACGACGCAAAAAACCTAAATGGGGCGGAAGAATCGTTGAGCGAAGCGATCGTTCAAGGCAACACGATTGTTCAATTAATTCAAACAATCCCAATTTTTCTTCGCGCCCTTCGCGTCATTACTGACCACTATCTAACAACCGAAATCGTCATCGACGACGGATACTGTTTCGAATGATGTACCGCATTATTCGCCGCCACTCCTTTAACCTCATCGTAGTTGTTACCGCCCGTGTTGAGGTTGCGGTCAAACCGTGGGAAGTTGCTACTCGAGATCTCGATCCTTATACGATGGCCTTTCGCAAAGAAATTGCTTGTGTTCATCGGCTGGAACGAAAACTTGTACACCTCGCCTTTTTTCATCCAGGCGAGCGGTTTGTCATAACCGTTTCGATAACGCATCCGCTGGATCGTTTCGTCGAGATTGTATGCCGTGCCGTCCGGGTAGACATCGATCAGTTTGACTGTAAAATCGGTGTCCTTCGCATCGGACGAGACATAAAGCGAGACATCGACCGGGCCGCTGAGTTCGATTCCTTCTGTTAAAGGTTCGCTCGAGTAAACGAGAATGTCGTCCCGTTCTTCCATCTTTCTTTGATCAAACGCCCCGCCCCGCACTGCATTTCCGGTACAGCAGACATTTCCACCATAAGAGGGAACAGGATTCATCGGATCGTATTTGAATTTGTCCGGAAGGTCAGTCGGAGGTGCGCTGCTTGTCAAAACTCCATCGCCGTTTAGAGTGTTCGCCTTCCCGCCGCTTGAAAGATAAAAGGTCATTGGTTTGGCTCCAGCCGGGGGCCAGACTTCCGAACTTTGCCATTTGTTCATACCCATCGTGAAGTAACGGACCCGCGGCATTTTCTCGAGAATTCCGTTGTCCTCTCCCTTTAGGAAATGATCGAACCAGCCATATTCCATCTCGTCGTAGTCCAGGCGCGCATCGCCCATACTCCGTTCGCCGACCACCGTGTTTTCCGTTGCCCGCTTGTAGCCACAATGAGTTGTCGGAGCAATGACAAGATACTGTTTATTCCGTACATCAGGACTCGCCGTTTTTCTCACATGATTGTAGGTCGCGAGATTGGGTCCGGCGGAAACATCGTACCAGGACACAAACCAGAACCCGGGCACATCGATCTTCATATTTTCGTGCCAGAGGCCGCCCTTGTACCAAGCCGGATCGTT
>JAOTWT010000432.1 GCA_029862725.1 Acidobacteriota bacterium
GAGTCAGCCCAACGTAACGCGAGTCTTCGGATTCACGGAAGCTGCGCCACTTCATATATTCGGTTCGGTCGAAAATCTTCGAAACATCCCGTACTTCGGTCATTTCGGAGAATGTATCCCATCCGAACAGGTCTGCCGAGGCGGCGCTCAGGAAGGGAGCGTGTGCCGCGGCCGCAACTTGCGACATGTTCTCCAACAAGGCCATGTCCTGCGGGTGATTCCCGAATTCGTAGTCTCCGATCAATGCTCCGTAAGGCGCACCACCGAAAGTTCCGTACTCCTCCTCGTAGATCTTTTTGAACAAAGACGACTGGTCGAATTCAAGCGCACGCTCGAAGTCCTTCAAGAGGTCTTTCTTTGTGGCCGACATCATCCTGATCTTGAGCTGCGTACCGGTCAAACTGTTTTTCACCAGATGATGCATCCCGCGCCAAGAGCCTTCCAGTTTTTGAAAGTCTACGTGGTGCATGATCTCGTTCATCTGGGCCGACACCAGACGGTCGATTTCGGCAACCCGGGCGTTGATCGTCGCGTCCATGTTCTTGGACATCGTCAATTCACCGCTCATCACCTGGCTGACGAACTCGGACATCATGTCCTTCGCTCGTTCGATCTGAAGTTCGTCCCGCGACATTCGTCCCTCGGTCAGGATCTGATCAAGGAGCCCAACCTCCTCGACTTTTTCCTCAACTTGGGCATCTGCTTGTTTCTTTTGTTTCGCCATTTATTCCTCCTTCCCATCTTTGTCCAGGCCGAGAGCCTTACTCAGTTCATCCTGCTTGCTGGAATCAGAGATGATGTCCTCAAGCAAAGTTTCCAACTTTTCGTTGCCGTCCATTTTCGAACGAAGGTCGGTCAGCTTCTGACGAGCTTCAACCAGCTTTCGCAACGGCTCGACTTGTTGGACGATCTGATCTGGTTCGAAATCCTCAATGCTGTTGAACTTCAGTTCCACTCCCATCTTGCTGCCGTCATCCTGCAATTTATTATCGACCGTGTACGCCAGACGCGGATTCATACCAGACAATACCTGGTCAAAATTATCAGGATCGATTTCAACAAACTTGCGGTTCTTGAGCGCCGGGAGCGGCTCCTCCGGTTTTCCTACGAAATCCCCGAGCACGCCGAGCACAAACGGCAACTCCTTTAACTCAATCGCGCCGCCGACCTCGACATCGTACGTGATCTGTACCCGCGGCGGTCGAACGCGGTCGATCTTGTGCTGCAGACTTTCTCTTTTTGCCATTATAATCTCTCCTTTCTGTTAATACTTACCATTTCGATTTCGACAAACTCACACTCTTACAAAAATTATGAAAGCTACAGGCTCCAAATGAAGACCCCAGCTACATTTTGTGGCGCCGTTTATTCGTTTTCCGTCTGCGACTCACCCGACGGAACGGTGTTAAAGCCCAAGGTTTGGCGCAACTGATAGAGAATGTTTTCATCCTTTATAACATCTTGTAGCCAATTCTCGAGGGGCATGTTTCCCCAACTCACTGCTCTGCTTACCAAATAGGCGACCGGACTGTGCGGTTCCGTTCGCTTAAAAAACGCCGCGATCTCGGATAATTTACGTAGCGCATCTTCGCGATCCCGGACCGGACCCGATTCGGATCGTGCCCCGCTCCCCGTTTCGCCACCTGCTTCTCCGCCATATTCCGCCGCATCCGACGGATCGGGTTCTTCAAGGCGTTTCTGTTCAAGCACTTTGGTTGCGCGATCATTGATTTCGTTCAAAGCCTTTCCAATTTGGCGGACTCCGGGGGCCTGATTTCGGTCAAAATGTTCCTCGATAGCAAGGTTGAGTGTTTTCAATTCTTCCAGGCACTCGTTAATCGCCACCTTCACTTCTTCACAAAAGGCCCGTTTTGTCAGTGATAGCGCTTGTGCCCATTTTCCGGCAGTCATCCGGTTTTCTTTTTCGGCCTTTTCCCGAAGTGCGATCAGTCTTTGCTGCTCCTCCGATTCCAGCGAATCCAGGTTGTCCGGGATGTCAAAGGTTTTAGAATCAAGGTATCCAAAGTAACCACCATCGACATTGTCAATAATCGGGGCTTTTTGGATCAAGAATCCGGCCTTTTCATCAAACCATGCAATGGCGTTGGCGCGGCCCTCCTCATCGCCCTCTTCGGCTTCCGGGTAAACCGAATCCCAAAAATTCGAGATCAGGCCGCTCATTATCTTCAAGCTGTCGCGCAACCCCGCAAATCCGTGCTCGGCCACAACAGCTTCGGAAAGCCAAGCAGCAAGCTGGAGGTCTTTGGTCTTCTGGGTCAACGCGGCGGCGGCGAGTTCGATAACCTTCTTGAAATTCGCGACCTTGAGTTCGGTCTGCCACGCACCGAGGGCCAGGTCTTCGTCGGCTCTCCGTTCTTCGCTGATCTCATCGTAGATCCCTTCGTATCTGAGATATTCGCCGGATGGCGCCTCCGGTGAAATCGGAGTGAGTATTGCGTTGATATCGAGAACCGCAGGGCGGGAAAGCTCGTCCGGCGGCTGATACTCGGCAACAGGCTTCGCCGGAGCACTAGGAGCGGCTGGTTCAGGCGAAGCAATTGGAGCCGCAAGAGGTGCCTCCGCTGTCGCCGCGGTCTCAGTTTCTGTGGGCGCTTCCTCTGTCGCTTCAGCTTCGATCGCTTCTACGGGTTCAGTCGTTTCTTCTGCAGCAGCAACCTCGGCCGCTTCCGCAGTTTCATCCGTCGCGTTCTGTTCTTCGTTTTGTTCTTTTGCTTCAGCCATAAAGATTCTCTCTGAAAAATTTATACATTTCAGACGGGATGGTCCCAGAAACCACCCAGCGCACGAATTGGCAAACACCAAAATGACAGACCTCGCACGCTGTCAGTGTCCCGTATTTGATAAACGACTTTTTTATATAAAGACTTAATCAAGCCGTTATTTCGCTCACTTTTCAAAAATCCTGCATCGAGTGCTATTCGGAGTCCTCGTGCAAAAACTCAATCTCGCGAATGTCCGGCATCGATTTATACTCGCTTCCCATCGCAAAAAGACGTGTACCGACGCCGGCAAAAATGTCTTCGGTGACCTCTTTCCAATCCGTCAAACGCCCGAGCCGAATTTCCGGATTCTCGTTCTCGTTGGTATGCACATATAACGAGGGAAAGAACATTTCTCCCTTCGTCCCGTTGATCATTTCTACTTCGACTTGCATCCAGTATAGATCACGAAGCGACTTTGGTTCCGAAAAAATTACTTTTTCAACCTGTTCGAAGGGAACCCATGTGTATGAACCCTTTAC
>JAOTWT010000434.1 GCA_029862725.1 Acidobacteriota bacterium
TTTCCTTCTGATAAAGTTCAAGGCGGCTAAAAGCCACCTTCTTTTGGGTTCCCTTAGTTGCCTGACGCCACCGCGTTCGCCGCGGAGTTCTTAAGCGCCTCGGCCTTGTCTGTTTGTTCCCAGGAGAAATTGTCTCGACCGAAATGCCCGTAAGCCGCTGTGTTCCTGTAAATCGGCTTGCGCAATCCAAGGGTTTCGATTATTTCGTTCGGTGTGAGTTTGAAATTGTCGCGGACGATGCTTGCGAGCGCGTCCTCATCGACCGTTCCGGTATCGTGGGTATCGATAAGAACGGAAACCGGCTCGGCGACACCGATCGCGTAGGCCAACTGAACAGTGCACTTGTCGGCGAGTTCCGCAGCGACAATGTTCTTGGCAATGTACCGGGCCATATAGGCGGCCGATCGGTCGACCTTCGTTGGATCCTTACCCGAGAAAGCGCCACCGCCATGCGGTGCATAGCCGCCATACGTATCGACGATGATCTTGCGGCCCGTCAGGCCGGCGTCCCCCATCGGTCCACCGACGACGAAACGTCCGGTCGGATTTATATGATATTTTGTGTTTTCGTCAAGCAATTCAGCAGGAATGACGGGTTTGATCACGTTTTCCATGATTTCGGAACGGAGCTGTCCGTTCGAAACATCGTCAGAATGCTGAGACGATATTACCACCGCTTCGACGCGCGCTGGTTTGCCGTCCTGATACTCGATCGATACCTGTGACTTTCCGTCGGGGCGGAGGTAGGGCATCGAACCGTTTTTTCGCACTTCCGACAACTTCAACGTCAGCTCGTGGGCCATCTGAATCGGCATCGGCATGAGTTCCGGCGTCTCGTTGCAGGCAAAGCCGAACATAAGCCCCTGATCGCCTGCACCGCCCGTATCGACGCCCTGGGCAATGTCGGGCGACTGCGTGCCAAGCGCATTCAATACGCTCATCGTATTGCAATCGTAGCCGTAAATGGCGTCGTTGTAACCGATGTCGTTGATGGTGTCGCGGATGATCTTCTGAAAATCGACAATCGCCGTCGTCGTTATTTCACCGGCCACGACTGCAAGTCCCGTCGTTACAAGGGTTTCGCACGCGACACGCCCGTTCGGGTCCTGTTCCAGGATCGCGTCCAGGATGGCGTCCGATACCTGGTCGGAAATCTTGTCCGGATGTCCTTCGGTAACCGATTCCGAAGTGAATAAAAAGTTTGATTTACTCAATTGTCTATGCTCCTTAACAGCCATGAACCACAGTGGCTAGCTGGAATTATTACAAAGGGGAAAGTGTATCGGTTATGAAGATGATAGTCAAAGAGAATCTGGGCTTCCGGAGGGGGCAGGCTTCCGCAATTCCTACTTCTTTTCGGGCGGGTTACACAGGTCATTGAAAAAAAAAATCCCATCAGGTCGTTTTGATCGCCCAATTTGTCGTGCACAATGAGGCGCAAATCCTGTCACGTCGCACAAAACAAAGGTGGCGGGTGCTTGCGTTCAAATACGAAATGCAGTACGTGTCTGAAGATGGGATTTGCAAAAGGGCAGGGATTCACCATGTCTCGAAATTCTTTTTATTATCTGAATCCGACCTTACCTTATAGAGGCTCAAAATACGGAAGGATATGGAAAACACCGCAAACATACTGTTCCCGCACCAGTTATTCAAAGACAGCCCGTTACTGGGTTTTCCCGGGCCTTGTTACCTGGTCGAGGAGCATTTGTTTTTTCGCCAGTACATGTTCCACAAACGGAAATTGGCTTTTCACCGTTCGTCAATGAGGAAATATGCCGGTTTCCTCAGGAATAAAGGAATCAATGTCGAATATATCGAATCTCACGAAAAGCGGTGCGATATTCGTGTCCTGATAAAATCTCTGGCTGAGCCGGGAATCAGGAACCTGCGGTATATCGATCCGACCGATGATTGGCTCCAAAAGCGTCTCGTTTCGTCCTCCGCGGAGTGCGGGATAGGGGTGCATAAGTTTCCGACCAGACTATTTTGGGACCCGGAAATTGAAAGGAACGGGTTTTTCCGCAAAGAAAAAAAGAAGTTCCATCACGCAACTTTCTACAGGCAACAGAGAAAGAGAGCCGGCGTGCTTCTGGGTCCCGACCTGGAGCCCGTTGGCGGAAAATGGAGCTTTGACACCGAAAACCGAAAGAAATATCCGGCCGGTAAGGTGCCGCCGAAACTGTTTTTCCCGGAAGCGGACGAGTATTGGCACGAGGCAGTTGATTACGTGGAAAAGCATTATCAGGAAAATCCCGGAGCTATCACTCAGGACCCCATATATCCAAACGATTTCGACTCTGCCCAAAGTTGGCTTCGGCAGTTTTTGAGGGAGCGCTTCGCCGAATTCGGGCCCTTTGAGGACGCTATCGTCCGGGAAGAGTTCGCGCTTGGTCACAGCGTGCTCTCGCCGCTGATCAACGTGGGTCTGATAACAGTTGACGATGTTTTGAATCAAGCGCTCGAATTCTCGGAAGCCAATGATATCCCGATCAATTCAACGGAGGGATTTGTGCGCCAATTGATCGGTTGGCGGGAATTCATAAGGGGTGTCTATGAAACAAAAGGCAGGGAAGAGCGAACGACTAATTTTTGGGGATTTTCGCGAAAGATCCCGGCTTCTTTCTGGGACGGGACGACCGGCATCGATCCGATAGACACCACCATAAAGAAGGTGCTCAAAACCGGCTATTGCCATCATATTGAGCGATTAATGATACTTGGGAATTTCATGCTCCTTTGCGAGTTCGATCCTGACGAGGTATACCGTTGGTTCATGGAGATGTTTATCGACGCGTATGATTGGGTGATGGTTCCGAATGTCTACGGGATGAGTCAGTTTGCCGACGGCGGCCTGATGTCCACAAAACCGTACATTAGCGGCAGCAACTACGTGTTAAAGATGAGCAATTATTCAAGGGGCGAATGGCAGGTCGCATGGGATGGTCTTTTTTGGCGCTTTATGGATAAACAGCGCAAGTTTTTTAACCGCAATCCCAGAATGCGAATGCTTTTGAGTACTCTGGATCGAATGGATAATAAAACGCGTTCAGCTCATTTTGAAAACGCGGAGGCATTTTTGAGAAAGCTGGATTGACATAGCCGAGGATTATCAGCCTGTAAGGAGTTTCGCCAATCGCAGCGGATTGAATCATTACATTCGCAACACCGCGTGCTCTTATTCAAAACCGGTTGAAAACAAGTAGAGGCGCGGGGAAGCGCCTCACATCGACAATTCTAGATATATTATCT
>JAOTWT010000435.1 GCA_029862725.1 Acidobacteriota bacterium
AGGTCAGGTTGAAAAGAGAACAAAGAATATAGATAGGGCACAAGGGAAGCCGCATACCACGAGGATCCCCAGCGGTAGAACAGCGCCGTATAAACCCCGAGGAATACCTGGAATAGCAAAAGGACAATGACCACCATGTCCATTTTTGACGTGACCGCGCGGATTCTACGTGTTCTGACGCGCCGCCAGAAAAGGCTGACGATTCCGACGAGTGCCAACAGTCCAAAGACAAGACCTGTAGTCTCCAGTATGTAGAGCCGCAGCGGAACGCTGTTGAACCATAAAACCTGGTTTGGAATTACTAATCCGATCAGATGTCCGAGCAGCGCCCCCAGGATCCCTATGTGCCATGGAACGGAACCGTAAAAAAGCTCCCTCCCCTCTAAAAACTGGGAGGACAAACTCGAAACCGAAAAGCGGTTCCTCATGAATCGGTAGCTCGTTACGACGATCAAAAGCGTCACTGCCGCGTAGGGCAAAACAATGTAGTAAATATATTCATGCATGCTGTAACCTCGCCGTTGCAACTTCAGCCTTGGGTCCAATCGATTCTTCCGCTATCCGATTCAGCAATTTCTCAAGGCATGTAAAAACGCTTTCATACGGGTTGTTCTTTTTCTCCAGGTGCTCTTTCATTTTTTTTAGTGCCGGCAGAAGGCAATAGCCGATGAGTCCTGCGCGCAGCTCCGGATCATCCATTTTCCCGAGCAGACGCAACACCACGGGCAAATAGTCCGGCAGCTGGCGCTCCTGTCCCAGTTCGTACGGGTTTTCTGTTTCACGCATTTGCGCAAGGAATTGACCTCGTTTGTAGTCTTCGCCAAAAAGGTGATAGCCAACCTCCAGAGCACAGACCGGATTGAGGTCAAAGGTTCGTGTGTAAAGCTCCTGCGATTGATTCAACGTGAGTTCCGTAGCGTCGCTCGCGAATCCGGAAAAGTCGGCAGTTCCGTGCTTTTCACTCAACAGGCAGAGCTTGTGGCATTTAATCAATCGTTCCGACCAGTCATCCGCCGGGTATTCAAGTATCCCCGCGAACGCGTCGAGCAGTTCCACTTCATCTGCCGAAAGGATCACCTCGTCGCCGGTCTGAACGGGTACGATCTTTGATTTTTCCTTTTTCCGTGTAATTTGTACTGGATTGCTTTTCATGTTGTCTTCCGTTGTCAGGAACCACGAACCGGCTGTCTTCTGGATCCCAGTCCCGCTTTGCCTTTTTCGTCCCACATGTCGTCGTTAAGCATTTGCAACGCCTCTTCCCTGTGCGACGGCGGGATCACGACCCTCTCATCCATCGTCGGCAGGGAGGTGAGCCTGTAGATTGCTTCGGCCTCTGCCTCATCCATGCCGCATTCGTTGAGCGCGGTCTTGACCACTTCTTCGTCGACATCCCCTACGGTTTCCAGACGTTTGAACAATCTCACCGCATATTGTTTTTTCAGGGACAGCGAGACATGATCGACATTTCCTGCCGAGAACAAACTCGCCATAAATTCAATCGGTAGCCTCGCCTTTTCGATCGGGCTGAAGAGCTCGTCATTTGCCGTGTCATAAACCCCATCTTCCGTGTTGGCCATAACCGGCAGCATCGGCGGTACATAAAACAGCATCGGAAGCGTTCTGAATTCGGGGTGAAGCGGAAGTGCCAATCCCCACTCTTTCACAAATTTGTACACCGGCGAACGTTCGACGGCGTCGAGTGAGCGTTCGTCAATTCCGTTCACCATCGCCTTTGCCCGGACATCGGGATCTTTTGGATCGAGAATGATTTCGCGATGCGCATCCACAAGATGGCCGTCCGCGACGTTTACGGAATCCACGAGTTTGTCGGCGTCGTAGAGAAGTCCGCCGAGGTACCTGATCCGTCCGACACACGAATGGAAACACGCCGGCGCCTGACCAGTCTCGATACGCGGGAAGCAAAGGATGCATTTCTCACTCTTGCCGGTCGACCAGTTATAAAAAGTTTTTTTGTAAGGACACGCCGTGACGCACATACGCCAGGCCCTGCACTTGTCCTGGTTGATCAGGACTACGCCGTCCTCGCCTCTCTTGTAGATCGCACCCGACGGACAGGCCGCGACGCAGCTTGGATTCAGGCAGTGGTTACAAATTCGCGGAAGATAAAAGAAAACAAGGCGTTCGATATCAAACAGTTCCTGACGCTGTTCTTCGGTGAGTTTGTCCAGATTCGGATCATTCGCGGCGTAGACGGGTGAGCCGCTCAGATCGTCGTCCCAGTTAGGTCCTGCCTCGATCTCCATGTAATCGCCGGTTATCATTGAAATCGGCCGGGCCGTGGGTTGGTCGGCACCCTCGGGCGCGTCAAAGAGTTCCTCGTATTCGTATGTCCAGGGTTCGTAATAATCGTCGAGGTTTGGAAGATCGGGATTGTGAAAAATATTGAGTAGCCGGGAGCTCTTGCTTCCCATTTTCAGGCTCGGCTTACCGCCGTTGGTTTCCCAACCGCCGTGATACTTGTCCTGGTCTTCCCACTTC
Organism: Acidobacteriota bacterium; assembly: GCA_029862725.1. GTDB lineage: Bacteria > Acidobacteriota > Blastocatellia > Pyrinomonadales > Pyrinomonadaceae > Aridibacter. Next base: position 2,500 of record JAOTWT010000435.1, read on the forward strand.
GTTGGATAACCTGTCCCGGGTTTTGTCTCAACGTTATTCCACCACATGTATTCGGCGCCTTCCCGATCGGTCCAGACATTCTTACAGGCGATCGAGCAAGTGTGGCAACCAATACACTTATCTAAATGAAAAACCATCGAGGTTTGTAGTCTGACGTCCATATCTCTCCTTTATTCAGGATCTGCTAGTAGTTCACCTTGCTCAGTTTTCTGACCATTATGAATGTGTCGCGGTTAACGCCGGTCGGTCCCCAGTAGTTGAAGTGAAAGCTGTACTGACCGTACCCGCCCATCATCAACACCGGTTTCAGACGGATTCGCGTTAAACTGTTGTGGCCGCCGGCCCGTTTATTGCCCCGGAGCGGCGATTTTGGAATTCCAAGCGTACGTTCGGGGGAGTGGTATTGAATACAAACCCCTCTCGGTATCCGCGCGGAGACGATACATCTTGTGCAGACGACTCCGTTGTCGTTGTAAACCTCGACCCAGTCGTTGTCGTTTATTTCGAGCTCCAAGGCGTCCTCGTCGTTCATCCACAAGGGCTCACAGCCTCTCGACAGCGTCATCATTCGGTGATTGTCGGAATAAGTTGAATGTATATGCCATTTACCATGCGGGGTCAGGTAATTAAGCGCCAGGACCTTTCCATCTTTCGGGCTTACCTTCAGATCGCCGTAGTCGGCAGGCAAAGGTGAGGGTTTATAGGTAGGCAAGTTCTCGCCGAATGCGATATAGCCTTCGTGGTCCTGATA
>JAOTWT010000436.1 GCA_029862725.1 Acidobacteriota bacterium
TCGGAAGAATCGATGATGTCCGGCACGTAAGCGTTTCGCGGGTGCTGCCGCAGACGATAAGAATAATCGTCGATGAAAGGAAGCCTGTCGGACTCGTTCGCATCGGCGCGAAAACTCACCGTGTCGACGGCGACGGAAAGATCCTCGAAGCGGTTGCCGGCAGAACGCGTGATTCGGATCATTTTGTAATGCTCGGCTGGAACAGCGAGATGTCCGACGAGGCCGAGGCGGCCAACAAAAAGCGTCTGAGCATTTATATGGATGTCCAAAAGCAGTGGCAACGCTTTGAACTCGCCAAACGGGTCATCGCCGTCGACATGGAAAACCTGCGGGATATCAAGGCGATCATCAGCGATTCAGGCGAGAGCGTTGTTCTTTCGCTTGGAAGTGAGGATTTTGGCACGAGGCTCAAAGAAGGGATCAAACATGCGGCCGGAAACGGCAGGAAAATTTCGAGAATCATTCTCGACGGGGCAAGTCCGGTAATTGTTTACCGGGATTAGGTAAAAAATATGAACAATCGTGCGATACAAGCCGTCGGTTTGGATATAGGAACGAGCGCGGTGCGATGTGTAATCGGTGAATACGACGAGGATGGCGCGATCAACATCGTTGGAATTGGCAAAGCCGATTCGAAAGGGTTGCGGCGCGGCATTGTGACGAAGTCGAACTCCGTAGTCGACGCCATCCGAAAGGCGGTCGATGACGCCGAGAGGATCAGCGGGCTCGAAATTCAGATGGCCTCGGTCAATCTGTCCGGCGAGCACCTGCAGGGCGAAAACAAGAACGGGGTCGTTGCGGTCGCCGGAGCGGAAAGGGAAATCGGCGAAGAAGATGTCGAAAGAGCTATTGATTCCGCCTGTGCGATGCAGCTGCCGTCGGGTTGGGAGATCGTCGACCGTCTTCCACAGGAATTTATCGTTGACGGCCAGGACGGAATAATTGAACCGATCGGAATGCGAGGGTCGCGCCTCGAATCGCTCGTGCACGTCGTCACAAGTCCCAGCGCTGGTGGCCAGAACATCGTAAAGGCTGTTCATAACTCCGGGCTCGAGATCGAGCAGATGATTCTTGAGCCTCTTGCCGCTGCGGCCTCGACGCTTTCTGATGAGGACCGCGAATACGGCTGCGCGATCGTCAACATCGGTTCCGAGATCACTAGCATGATGATTTTTGGAAGAGGCGCCGTCCAGCATACCGCCGTATTTCCTTTTGGAGGTATGAATTTTACAAAGGACATCGCCACCGGACTTCGTGTGTCAATACCGGACGCTGAGAGAATTAAACGCCGGTCGGGATGCGTTGCCAATTATTTAATGGACGAGGACGAAAAACAGGAATTGATCGAGATAACTCCCGTCGGCCGTTCTGAAACGAGACAACTGACCAAGGAAATTCTCACCGATATTCTCCAGCCGAGGGCCGTCGAGTTATTGCAGTACGTTGCCCAGGAAGTGGCAAACTCCGGGGCGCAAATTTCAAGCGGTGTCATCCTGACCGGAGGAAGCGCCGCAATTCGAGGGATTGTTGAGGTTGCCGAACAGGTTTTTGACGCGCCGACGAGAGTCGGATTGCCTGATCCGGAACTCTTCGGCGGTCTCGTGGATGAGTTGTCGGGACCAGACTGGGCGGTCGCATCCGGACTCGCATTGACCTCTCTCAGGTCGCAATTGAGGGAAGAGGAACTCGGCGGGAAATCGCCGACTAGAAAAGTCGCGGAGTGGTTTGAAAGTTTTCGCGGAAAATTTCGCTGAACTGGGTGAGTGGACTAGATTTTGACCGCAAATGATTGTATGCTTTCTCGCAACAGGCACTACATATTGTTGAAATTGGTTGAAGAGTCAGTTCCCCAAAAACATTCTAAGCTCTGCTGAACACAATTTTTTAAGGAACCATTTTAAAATGAATCAAGGTCTTCAGAACAGCAAAAAATTGGAAATTTTCCTTGATGAACCTCCGATAACCGGGGCGAAAATCAAGGTAATCGGCGTTGGCGGCGGTGGCGGCAACGCGGTAGACCGAATGATCGAGGCCGGAATCAAGAATGTCGAGTTCATTGTCGCCAACACGGATGTGCAGGCGCTCAACGATTCGCAGGCCCCGATAAAGATCCAGCTGGGATCACGGCTGACGCGCGGTCTCGGAGCAGGTGCGGATCCCGAAAAGGGCCGCGAAGCTGCGATCGAGGATACCGAAAAGATCATGGATGTCCTCGAGGACTCCGATATGGTGTTCGTGACGACCGGGCTTGGGGGCGGCACGGGTACCGGGGCCGCACCGGTAATAGCGGCACTGGCGATCGAAATGGGCGCCCTGACCGTTGCTGTCGTAACAAAACCTTTTAGCGTCGAAGGCAAGAAGAGGATGGAACACGCGGAACGCGGTCTCGCCGAACTTCGCGGTTGCGTCGACACGATCATCACGATTCCGAATTCAAAGCTGAAAGAGGTCGAGGAACGGATTACGATCAAAGAAGCGTTTCAAAGGGCCGACGACATTTTGCTTCAGGCGGTGCAGGGGATCAGCGATCTGATTACCATACCCGGCATAATCAATCTCGATTTTGCCGATGTGAAATCCGTGATGAAGGGAATGGGTGTCGCACTGATGGGGATCGGCCATGCGACGGGTGATAACGCCGCGGTTGAAGCGATGAAAGCTGCCATTGATTCGAAGCTTCTCGAAGAAAATTCGATTCGCGGTGCGAAGGGAGCGTTAATCAATATCACCGGTTCCGAGAATACGCCGCTTAACGAAATTGAAGATGCCATTGCCCTTGTCCATGACGAGGCCGACGAAAACGCCAATATCATCTTTGGTACCGTCTACCACGAAAGTACGAATGAAGAGGTCAAGATTACGGTCATTGCAACCGGTTTCGAACACCAGATTGCAACAAACACTGATCCTTCGATTACGAGTGAATCGACAACTTTCGGGCGCGGTCTCGGTTTGGCGGGACCTTCAGGATCTGTGCAATCCGCGCCAGCCAGTCCGGCGGCTACACCGCATTCCGGCGTTTCGACCGCGGCCGGTGCGGTCCAGGAACCCGAAAACAAGGAGCGTGAAGATCTCGATGTCCCAACCTTTATTCGGCGTCAGGCAGATTAGCTCTTGTGAAACCGATTATTGGAATAACGATGGGCGATCCGGCCGGAATCGGGCCCGAAATCGTCGTTAAAGCGCTCGCCGAGAAACAGATAAATGACATTTGTACTCCCGTGGTGGTCGGCGATTTCGAAGCGCT
>JAOTWT010000029.1 GCA_029862725.1 Acidobacteriota bacterium
CCGAGCTTTTCCGCCGGAAGCTCAAAGTTTACGGTTTTGCTTTCACCGGCGCCGATTTCAACTTTCTTAAAATCCTTTAGCTCTTTAAGAGGCCGTACGCGCGAGGCGACCAGGTCTCTTATATAGAGCTGAACGACTTCATGTCCGGCCCTTTTGCCCGTATTTTTTACGGTCACTGAGACATTCACGCTCTGATTCTGGTTGATCTTGTTTTTGGCGAGCGACATACCGCTGTATTCGAATTTCGAATAGCTGAGCCCATAACCAAATGGATAGAGGGGTTCGTTCGGTATATCGCGATATCTCGATACCCAAAAACGGTCGTTGCCCTCGCGCCCGTCGATATGCGGCCGGCCGGTGTTGTAGCGGTTGTAATAGATCGGCACCTGTCCGAGAGCGTAGGGAAACGAAATCGTCGTTTTCGCAGACGGATTCACATCGCCGAAGAGGATATCGGCGACCGCATTTCCGTGTTCCGTTCCCCCGATCCACGCATTCAGGATCGCCGGATAATTCTTGTCAATTTCCGTCAGGATCAATGGCCTTCCGGACTGAACGACCACCACGACCGGCTTGCCCGTTGCTTTCAACGTTTCCAGCATCGCCATTTGCGCGGGGTGCGGATCTATATCGGCCAGGGTCCGGGCCTCCCCGGCAACGCGTCCGCTCAAGCCGATGACGGCAATTATGATGTCGGCAGCGGCAGCCTGCACTTTCAACCCGCCAAGGAGTTGCGCCGGGGTGTGTGTCTTTTCGTCTTCTCTCTTGATGTTGTTGAAAGCGTAATAGCTGTCATCGTATTCGGGAGGATTGTAGCCCTTTGAGAAACTGACACTAGCCCCAGGCAGTTTGTTTTTGATGCCCTCAAGAATGGTTATCGTGTCCTTGTGATCGCCATGCCCCTTCCAAAAGTCGAGAACCTCTTCCTGTGACTCGGCAAAATGACCCGCCACGAGTACTCTCTTTACCGATTTTGAAAATGGCAGAAGCCCGCCCTCGTTCTTGAGCAAGATCATCGACTCGCCTGCAGCCTCGCGTGCAAGTTTGCGATGTGCTGCTGTCAAGAGAGTCGCTTTTTCCCGAGCTTCATCGGAATACTTGTACGGGTTCTCAAACAATCCGAGTTTGAATTTCCAATATAGAATTCTTCCGACGGCCTCGTCGAGCGTCTTCATCGGGACCTTTCCGTCCCTGATCAAATTCGCCATTTCCTTCTGCATGACACGCGACTCCATATCCATATCGGAGCCGGCCATGAGGGCTTTCTTCGCGGCATCCGCGTCATCGGCGGCATAGCCGTGGGCAATCATTTCGCCGAACGAAGACCAGTCGGAAACGATGAATCCCTTAAAACCCCATTTGTCTCTCAGTACGGTCCTGTTCAGGTAATGATTGCCGCTCGCCGGTACCGCGTCGACGATGTTAAACGCGTTCATTACCGTCGCCGATCCGGCCTCGACCGCGGCCTTGTATGGCGGCAGATAGTAATTCCACAACGCATACCGCGAGATGTCGACCGTGTTATACTCACGTCCGCCTTCCGGTGCCCCGTAGGCGGCAAAGTGCTTGACGCATGCCATAATGTGCTCATTGTCCCATTCGCTTCCCTGAAATCCGCGAACGCGGGCCGCAGCAAACTCGGCACCCAAATAGGGATCTTCTCCCGAACCTTCCATCACGCGACCCCAGCGCGGTTCGCGGGTGACGTCCATCATCGGGGCAAAGGTCCAATGCAGGCCAGCCGATGCCGCTTCTTTTGCCGCGATCGAAGCGGCGAGTTCCGCGGCAGCGGGATTCCACGTGCTCGCTTCCGCAAGAGGGATCGGAAAAACGGTCTTATAGCCGTGAATAACGTCATAAGCGAACAAAAGCGGAATTCCGAGCCTCGATTCCTCGACGGCGATCTTCTGGACGTTCCCGGTTTCTTTTGCCCCAAGCACATTCAGAAATGAACCCATCCTGCCTTGTCGTACCTGATCGAGTTTTGCCTTTTGTCCCGCATCGCCCGCCGCCGCCGGTCCGGTCAGAACGCCCCCGCTCAACTGATTCAACTGACCGACTTTTTCGTCGAGTGTCATTCGACTCAGGAGATCTGCGACCCTCATCTTGATCGGTAATTCCGCCCTCTTGTACGCCGGTTGGGCGGCGCCCTGGGCAAATGCCATCATCGGAAGACAAAGTATTACGTTCAACGACACGACTGCGAATTTTCTCACTTCTTATACTCCTGGTTCTTTTATTTTCTAATTCCGTTAATTTTCGACGCTCGTTTTCGATCCGGGCTTGTTTTCACTCGCGGCTTTCACCAATTCCTCGAGACTCTTGATAACGGCGAACTCGAGTGCCGCTTTCGGCTTACTGATTTCTTTGAGTCTCGAGAGCGTGGTTTCCCGCCATCCCGCCGGCGAATCGCCATCTGCCAAATGTTCCAGGGCTTCAATACCGATCTCACCCATCTTCCGCAAATCGCCCGCGAGGCCCTTCGCCTCGTGCAGTGCTGCGGCGTTGGCCATCGTCTGTTCCAGTCGCGTGCCCGTTCCCTGCCAGGAAATGAATTGAACGCGTAACTCTGAATCGAATTTTACGCTGCGAGCCTTCAGCTTTTCGCGGACCAAACGTCTGAACTCCCTTGCGCCGGGAGCGTCCGCGCCCGCCGCGTCGATTAAACCCGTTAACGGCGACAACATTGTCTGCTTGCGCTGCTGGTACCGCTGATACTGTTTGACCGGTTCGATCAGCGAGACAAGCCTTTCGAGGTCTGCGGTGTCATTACTTTGAAGAAGCCGACGCAGCATTACCCGGCGATTCCGTCTGTGCGTGAGTCCGTGTTCTTCGAGCTGAATACTTACAATCTCGAGCCTACGGTACATATCATCGACATCGTTCACACTTCCGGCTGACCAAAGTCTTTCGGCAATCCCCGCCGTGCGCGGCCAGATACGCGAATCGATAGTTTCAGGCGAGACCCATTCGCTCCACATCGTCGCCTCGCCGCCGAGTACTCTCTTTTGTTCTTCCACCGAGAGTGTGGTTCCGGCTGGAACCGGGTCGACCAGATAATGGTCCGAGGCGGGATACATCAGATCGATATAATAGCCGTTCGAAAGCACTCCGAAATAACCCTTTCGGGCGGCTTCCGCCAGGGCTTCCTGCCCGCGCCAGGAATGAATTACGACGTCCTGCGGCAGATCGGGCTGAAATATCTCGTCCCAGCCCATCATCGTCTTCCCGTGCTTTTTTAGAATTGCGAGAACGCGTTTATTGAACTCGTTCTGGAGCTCATGGTTATCCTTGAGACCCTTCTCCTTCATAAACGCCTGGATATCCGGATTGGCGTCCCATTGCTTGCCCTCGTTCTCGTCACCGCCGATGTGAATATAGGCGTCGGGAAAAAGACCGGCCATTTCTGCCAGAAAGACAGCCAGGAACTCGTACGTCGTTTCTTTCGTGGGATCCATGGTCGGATCAAAGATGCCCGGATTCCGTTCGATCGTATAAGGTCCGGGAGCGCTTCCAAGCTCGGGATGACCCACCAGCCAGGCCGTCGCATGACCCGGCATGTCAAACTCAGGAACGACGCGAATACCCCGGTCGGCGGCGTATTCAATGATCTCTTTGATCTCTTCCTGGGTGTAAAAAAGCCCATCCGAACCCAACCCGTGCAGCTTCGGAAACTTCCTGCTTTCGACTCGAAAGCCCTGGTCTTCGGTCAAATGCCAGTGAAATACATTCAATTTAACGGCTGCCATCCCGTCGAGATTTCGCTTCAAAACTTCCATCGGCTGAAAATGACGCGCTGAATCGATCATCAGACCGCGCCACGGAAAACGGGGCTTATCTTCGATGTCGACGGCCGGCAGAAAGAAACCATCTGAGTCGCTCTGCAACAGCTGAAGCAGTGTTTCGAGACCGCGCATCGCCCCAAGACTTGTCGGCGCAGTAAGCCGTGCCTGCGTCTCATCAATTTTCAGGGAGTAGGATTCGTCCTCCCGAAGCTCGGGAACTGCTTTACCTGCCGCCCTGGCTTCGATAACCAGTGCCGCCGATCCGGAATCACCTGCGAAGTCACGCGGTAATTCCAAAACGGTCCGCCCTTCAATCCTACGCAGTACACGCGAAACGTATCTTTCCAGCCGCGGGTCCTTATTTCCCACGAATGAGACGCGAAAATCACCCGTAACCGCAAGCCGGCCGGGGATGTCACGAACGCTGGACGGTACCGGCATCAGGCCTCCGCTCCTGCCCGCGGTCTCTTTTGTTTGCGCACAAGCCACACCTTCAAGACAGATCACTAACGCGAACAGCAAAAACGAGGCAGCAATAAGTTTGACTGATTTATTTTCCACTTTTTTCATAAACCCTTACAAAATCGACTTTCATCATCTGCGGGAACACGGTCGTATCATCGGGATCGCCCGGCCAGTTGCCCCCGACAGCGAGGTTCAGCAAGATAAAATGCGGGTGATCGAAAACCCATTTCGCGCCTTCCGGCAAGTCTTTTGGCCGTACCTCGTGGTACAGCTCTCCATCGATAAACCAACGAATCGCCGCGGGTCCCCATTCGACGGCAAAAATATGGTAATCATCTGTAAATCTCTGATTTCCCGGTAACTTATAAGCTTTTCCAATGCCGTTCGCTCCGGAATAGCCCGGGCCGTGGATCGTACCGTGGGCGTGCATCGGTTCGCGCCCGATGTTTTCCATGACATCGATCTCGCCGCACTCCGGCCAGCCGACCTTGTCGATATCATCGCCCAATAACCAGAAAGCGGGCCAGATCCCCTGACCGTAAGGTACCTTGACCCTTGCCTCGAACCGCCCGTATTTCTGCGCGAAGATTCCCTTCGTGATCAGACGCGCCGATGTGTATTTGCACTCCCCGTACCAGCATTTCGCGTCCCCGGGCGGCTTTTCTTCTATCGCTTTGACAACCAGAAAGCCGTTTCCGTCGTGGTGGGCATTTCTTGTTGAGTCAGTGTAAAACTGGAATTCATTGTTGCCCCAACCCTTACCGCCTGTTTCATGCCGCCATTTGCCGGCGTCAGCGGCGGTACCGGGTTTTCCCTCGAACTCGTCGCTCCATGTCAGCTTCCAGTCTGCCGTTTCTTTCAAACCGGCCGCGTCCCGAACGCAGGACATGACCTGGTTCGTGCCCTTTTCAAACATGTTGAATCCGCCGTCCCACTCCCAGGCCGCGTTCGGGAATCCGAGTTTACGGAATGAGGTATAGAGTAGCTCAAAATGACGGCACCGGCTTTCCTTTGTTGCAAACTTCGCATACGAACCGAATTCGCCGACAAATAGCGGAACGCCGTTCGACTCCGACCAAAGCTTGGCGGCTTCGAGGTCCGCAAAAATCTTGTCTTTGGAAGAATCCCGCTCGTAGGTTTCGATCAGTTTTCCCGACCATTTTCCTTCCGCGGATTTAGGAGTCTTTATTGGAACATCCTTGTCGTAGGGAAACGGTACGCCTTCTATATCCGGCAGTCCTTCCGCCGACCACGTCGCGCCCTGGTGAGTGAACATAAAGGGATCGTAGAAATGAAACGTGTAGATTATATTCCTATCAGCAAAGGGTTTGGAATCAATTAGTGCCAGCCTCGAGTTCCAGTCGTGAAACCCGACGATAAGCGTGTGTGCGGGTGCGATCTCGCGAACAGTCCCGATCAGGCGTTCGGCGTGCTTTCGCCAGAGTGCGGCATCGATGTCATGAGGCTCATTCCACAACTCAAACAAAACCCTTTCAGGATCGGTGTTCCTATAACGCGCGGCAACCTGTTTCCAGATCCATTGGATCCTCTCGATATCCGCCGCTGCCGGAAATGAACCGTCAAGCTCCGGATGGTGCTGGTCGATGATGACCTTGAGGCCGTTTGCGAGCGACCACGAGATCAAATCGTCGAGAGCCTCTAATCCCTCGGGTGTCTCCCATCGATACGGCGTATCGAGACTCGTCCAGGCACTAAAACAGACCGGTATCCGGATTGATGTGTAGCCCGCGGAAGCAATATCGGAGATCATCTGTTCCCGGAGTTTGAGGTCATTCAAGTCAAGAAAATCGACAAAATGTTTTTCTTTTGTACCCTTCCAGTAATTGTCGAGGAAAGTCAGATTGACCCCTGTGCCGAGTGAGGACGCACGTTCATGAGCTCTGTCCCGCGCAATGGCAAGGGGGGCCAGAAGGCAGCACACGAACACGATATTCAGAATTCGGTTCATAGGATCAATTTACTATTCGCGCCGGGAACTATTTCAGCGTGAATTTTGCTTCCATACCGCCAACAAGCACCGTGAAGTCACCCGGTTCGACGGTGGGTTTATTGTCACTCCCGATAAAGGACAAATCGTCCTGATCGAGCGTGTACTTAAGGACCCTCGATTCGCCGGGTTCCAGATGGACTTTCGAGAATCTCTTTACTTTCCGGCCGGCCGGCGTGAGCGATGCGACCTCGTCGCGGAGATAGAGAATCGTCGTTTCCTTCCCGGCCATTTTACCTGCGTTTCGGACCTTGATCGAGATTTCGATTCTATCGCCCCTTGAAATCGTCGCCTTGTCCAGCTCCAAATCGCTGTATTCAAACCGCGTATAACTCAGACCGTGTCCAAAAGCGAACTGCGGTGCCTTGCCGTATATGCCGGGGTCGGTCTCGAATAATTTGTGATCGTAATTCAGAAAGCTATTTGGCTCTTTCGGGTAGGTAAACGGAAGCCTGCCGCCTGGGTTGTAATCCCCAAACAGCACATCCGCAACGGCCCTTCCGCCTTCGTCGCTTGGGTTATACGCAAGCAGAATACCCTTTAGATCACCGGCTACCCGGCTGATTATACGAGGACGACCCTGGACCATTACCGCTACCACTGGCTTTCCGGTAGCGATCAGTGCTTCTGCGAGTTCGAGCTGCGGTTCGGGTAATGTCAGATCGGTAATATTGCCCGGTGTCTCGGTATAGGAACCCTCGCCGAGACAAAGGATCACGACATCGGCTTCCCTGGCATTCCTCGCCGCGAGCTGAATATTCACCGCAACATCTTTATCTGTCGGCGTAGTGTTCGCGGGACCCGGAGGCCTCACGATTTTGGTCCCCTGGATAAACTTGAAGTTCTTGTTCCCGACTTTTCTTCTGACCGCATCCCTGATCGTCAGTTTGCCTTCAGGGTAGAGCGAGGGTTCGGAGCCCTGCCAGACCCACGTCCACCCGTTATTGAGTGCAATTTGCGAATCTGCGGTCGGACCGGTAACGAGCACCTTTGTTTCTTTCGAAAGCGGAAGTATGCCGCCCTCGTTTTTGAGAAGCGTCATCGATTCCCGAGCCGCCTCAAGACTCTCGTCTACATATTCAGGTTTTCCAAAGTTTTCCCGCAACGCAGGATCCGGCATCGCATTTTCAAAGAGCCCGAGTTCGAACTTGACCCGCAGGATACGCGATACCGCCTCGTCGATCCGGGACATCGGGACTTTACCTTCTTTGACGAGCGCAACGAGGTTATCGCTGAACCTGTAATTATAGGGGACCATCGCCATGTCGATCCCGGCCATGACCGCCAACCTCGTCGCCTCCTTTTCATCGGCGGCTACCTTCCATTGGGTCACGAGTTTTTCGAGGTCCTGCCAGTCGGAAACGACAAAACCGTCAAAACCCCACTCGCCGCGCAGGACATCGGTCAAGAGATGTTTGTTTATGTGCCCGGGCACACCGTTGACCTCGGCCGAATTGACCATGATCGTCCGCGCGCCCGCCCGGACGGCCCCTTCAAACGGCGGGAGAAAGATCTCCCGCATATAGTTTTCAGGAATCCATGCCGGCGAACGATCGCGTCCGTTGACCGGGTGTCCATAACCGACATAATGTTTCAGGCTCGATGCAACGTGTTTTCCGCTTGCCGGGTTGGTTCCTTCCAGGCCGCGCACGAAAGCGACCCCCATCACCTTGGCAAGATACGGATCCTCGCCGAAAGTCTCCCAAAAACGCGGCCAAGTCGGCTGACGGCCGATGTCGAGAACCGGCGAAAAGCTCCAGGGAATACCAGCGGCCCGCGTTTCCATCGCCGCGATCTCCGTCGAACGCTTCATCAACTCCGGGTTCCAGGTCGCCGCCATACCGATCTGCTGCGGGAACAAGGTCGCCCCGCGCACATAATTTGCACCATGGATCGAGTCGATGCCGTAGAGGTTTGGTATTTTGAGACGGGTCCTGTTCGAAGCCTCCTGGATCGCCCTGATTATCCGGTGCCACTTTTCGACCGGAAGCGCATGGCCGTTTACGTTGAGAATTGAACCGACACCGTACTGGACAACCGCTTTTTCGAGTTTCACCGGATCGATCTCTATTTCGGAGTCCGTTCCTTTTGTGACCTGGCCGATCTCCAACTGCGTCATCTGGCCAACCTTTTCTTCGATCGTCATGCGGCTCAGAAGCGCCCTGATCTGAGATGAGTAATCGGGCAAATCGGGTCTCGCCGCCATCGATTTATATGTTGCGTCGCTGTCTTCAATATCTATCATCGCAGAAGCCGGGGACTGACCAACGACACCACTTTGTTGCAGGAGCAGGCAAAAGGTGGCAAAGGTTAGCGTCGCAATACTGGGGAATGCAGGTCTTCTCATTTGCTCGAACTTCCTTATGTACTGATTAGAAAGATTTTGCGGATTCCCGTATTCTATTTTATCCCCCTCAATACTTCAAGAAAATTCCGGATAAAGCTCGCAATTATGGCGATTTACTCAGTGTAATTGCTTCTTTTTTCAGGGATCGTCCTGTATCATGGATCTTCCACAGAAAAATAAGGGGTTGAAGTTGTTATGTATAAGATTTCTTTCTGTTTCTTAATGCTGGTTTTTGCCTTTGCGGCGTCGGATTCGATCTTACGTGCACAGGAGAACAGCTCGTTTGAGGTTGTTTCCGAAAACAGCGAACTTGAACAAATCGTACCGGAGAGTTTTTATTTTGCTGGGTTGAGCGGAAAGACGCAGCGTCGGAATTCGGCAGTGGCTAAACTCGGGGAAAAACGGTTCATCGTCGCCGGCCTTGTCGACGTATCCGGTTATTCTACCGAGATAAGCGGCGTTTACGAGGGGTTCTTTATCACCGATTCGAATGTGAAATTCGGAAAGAAGAAGGTCAAGACCGGTGCCTACGGTTTTGGGTTTGCAAAGGACGGTACTGTAAATCTCTTTGATCTTAGCGGCAAGAAAATCATCACTGTTAAGACGACGAGAGACGATGAAATGAGCCGCCCACGTCCGTTGATGATGATGTCGGATAAAGATGGCGTAAAGCTGTTCAAGGGCCGGGATTTTGTCCTGGTGCGCCCGAGATAGGGGATCGAAGTCTCTCCGGCTCTTCCATCTTCCCGCTTGTCGCAGAACGGAAAACCGCGTCAAGCGCAGCCATATTTAAAAAAGAGTCTTCAAGGGTCGCCACTTGCGTCAATTCACCCTTGATCGCGCGGGAAAACAAATCGCCCTGGATCGTATACTGATTCGCCGGTTCAAACTCAATCGTCTCGATATTCTCACCGTATAGGTCGCTTCCATCATCGACAAACAAACGGGTCGGGGTATCGGTGGGTATGTTGAAGGGTATCTGAACTTCGATGCGGCCGCTGGTTCCCAGGAAATACATTCGTTGAAAGGGGACGAGTTGTGTCGAACATGTAAAAACGGAGTGGCCATTTGGGAAGCGAAGCATCGCCGAGGAAAGGCGGTCAATACCCATTTCCCGGTCGCCTTCTACAAATCCCGCCACCGAAACCGGTTCAGAACCAAAAACAAACCTGGACGTGTTGATACAGTAGCATCCGATATCGAGCAGAGCGCCGCCGCCCATTTCGGATTTGTTCCGAATGTTGGACCTGTCGACGTTGAAGTAGCTAAAGAATCCGCTGACCGCTCGAAGCTCCCCTATGCGGCCTGAACCGATGAGTTCCCGCACCGAGATCCAGGTCGGATGATCGCGGATCATGAACGCTTCCTGAATCTTCACATTGGTTCGATCCCGCACCTCTATCAACCGTCGGACCTCGCCGGCGTTTAACCCCAACGGTTTTTCGCACAGGACATGCTTCCCGGCCTCGGCAGCCCGTACCGTCCATTCAAGATGGAGATTGTTGGGAAGAGGATTGTAGACCGCATCGATATCAGGATCCGCAAGCAGTTGTTCGTAGGAACCGAATGCCTTTGGTATATTCAGTTCTTTTGCGACCCGCTCTGCCTTCTCGATATCCCGAGACGCGATGGCGGAGATCTCGCAGAATTCGCCGGCCTGCATAGCCGGAATGACCTTTTTGACGGCAATATTCGCCGCCCCAATTATTCCCCAGCGAACACTCATATAAGAACAAGGGCGAGAAGCAGTATCTCGCCCGGTTATGCAATTACATCCTGGATTTCAACTTATTTCAGCTTCGCAGCTTCGATGGAGAGCATCCCGCTCAGCCTTATCACGTTTTCTAGATCGAGCTGAGTTTCCTTTGACGTTTCTTTATCTACAACTTTGTTGTTTTGAAACATCGCGCTGCCGACAAATTCTCCAAGTGCGGCATCCAATTCAATAATCAGATCTCTGACTCCCTTTTTTTCAGCAGCTTCCGATTTGATAATTTCATCCGTCTCGTCCGGTGTGGCGCCAAACAGATTCTCGTTGAGCCACAATGACTTTTCTCGCATTTCAGACGCCGCTTTCCTGATTTTTGAGTAGTTGATTTCTTTTTCGGTCGTATAGGCCAGGATTATCTTATCCTGCAATCTTTGCAGTTTCTCAAAATTTTCTTTGGTTTTTTCAAACCTGATCTGCTGTTCTCTGGATACCTCCGGCGGTTGGACCTTAGCAGCGTCGCGTTTGACCCGTTCAAGTTCGATCGAACGCATCTTTATGGTGTTGTCGCGAAGATCGGTTTCCACTATCGGGGCGGGCGGTGGAGGGACGGACTGGGCGCGAGTCCAGCCCAGGAAAGTCAGAATCAAGATAATCATCGCGGCTGCTTTCATTTAAGCCCTGCCTGTCTCAAAACAATAAAAATTACTTGGAACTCATTTTGTTAGATTCTAACCAGAGCGCCGTGCTCGCATTTATCACGTCAAGCAAGTTTGCTTCGACGACGCTTGAGGTTTCGGGATCGATAACCGCCAGTTTCTGCCACATCGGATTGGAAACAACAGCGCCGATTACGTTGTCCAACGCGACAATCAAATCTCTTACACTTTTGCCAACAAATGGGTTGGCAGCTTCGGCTACGCCGGCGTCACCCTCATCTTTATTTTCCGAACCTTCCGGCGCAAAAACGTTCGCCCTTAGACGGACGGCCATTTCGGTTATTTTGTTCGAAGATTTACTGATCTGCTGGTAGTTGATTTCCCTGGACTTCGTATAGGCATCAACGATCAACATCTGCTCCTTTTGAATGCCCTCGAAATCTTCTTTTACGATCGAAAACTTGAGCTCCTTGCCATCTTCTCTCCTGAGAACTGCGGTTTTCTCAGCTTCGCGTTTTATTCTCTCCAGTTCCACCGAACGGAGTTTGATACTGTTGTCGACTGGAGTTGCATTATCTCCAATAGGAGGCGGTGAGCCTGTTGTCGGTTCCTGGGCCCCAACTATTGAAAAGGCTCCCGCCACAATAATTGCGAGTGCCACAAAAATCAAATTCTTCATCGTAAAATCTCCCAATGCCTTATTCTAAACCCCGGTTCCCCAGTCGCGGAACCCGGCTGGGATTTTTGGCCGGATTCGAGAAGCTGCGACGATATGCTATAACGCAAATGGTCTCATCTCTCTATTTCCTGGTCGGCCGTATGCTTTCGAAGGGAACTATGCCCTTGCCCTGACTGACCGCATAGATCTTGTCGGCAGCAATGTCCTTTAAGACCTCCTTCTTTCCGGATGGCCAGCGGATCTCGATCAAATCGACCTTTGTTGCGGAACCCAATCCAAAATGGAGACGCAAATCGTTCTGCGACAAGTAGCTGGCCCCGCTTCGAATTTCCTCGTTTTGGACAATATTTCCAGTCGTCACCGTGACCCTCGCACCAATTGCGAGCGGGCTTCCTTCTCTTGCCGAAAGTTCGAGTTTGATCCAATGATTCTTACCGTCGCCCTTGTTTTTCAAAATCATCGGAGAACTGTCGAGATCCTCGACGACGATATCCATGTTTCCATCGTTGTCCAGATCGCCAAATGCGGCACCACGGGATACACGAAGTTCTGAGAGCGCCGCGCCGCCCTTTTCAGTTGCGTCACAGAAAGATCCGTCACCCTTATTAATAAACAACATTTTACCCTGCTCATAAGAAGGTCCGGACGAGATCTCGTTCATTTGCGGGTAAACGTGTCCGTTGACAACAAAAAGATCGAGCCATGAATCGTTGTCCAGATCCACAAACCCGGTTCCCCAGCCAACATATGGACGCGACTGCTGCGCTACCTTAGCCGCAAACGAGACATCGGAAAAATCATATTCCCCGTTATTTCGATAAAGTACATTGTATTCATCGGCAAAATTTGTGACATAAATCGCGAACCTTCCGGTATGCAGGTAGTCACCTACCGCGACCCCCATCGAGCCCTGTTCCGAACCATCTCCGCTTACGCCTGTTCCCGAGAGCAGACCGATCTCCTCAAACTTTCCGGCTCCCTTGTTCTGGTAAAAGAAGTTAGGTGTCGAGTCATTCGCGATATATACGTCCTGTTTTCCCGTGTTGGCAAAATCCGAGAATACAGGCTGCATTCCATAATAACCGGACGGATCGACCAGACCGGCCTGCTTTGTGATATCGGAAAAAGTTCCGTCGCCATTATTCAGAAAGACACTGTCTCCTGCGCCTTTCAAACCGCGTGGACCGCACTGGACGTCAACCCCGCGGTATTTGCAGGTTGGAAGCGAACCGAACCCGGGCAGGTCATTCAGATCAAAATCGACATAATTGGCGACCACAAGGTCCTGAAACCCGTCGCCGTCAATATCGCCAAACGCCGCGCCGGCCGACCAACGATCATCTCCAACGCCTGCATTCTTCGTGACATCCTTAAATGTCTCGTCACCATTGTTCATGTAAAGCACGTTGGTGCCCAGACAAGTCACATAAATGTCCGGGAAACCGTCGTTGTTGAAGTCGCCGACCGCGCCGCCCATCGCAAAACAGGGAAATCCCACGCCGGCCTTGTCAGTGACGTCTGAAAAGGTACCATCGCGGTTGTTGCGATAAAGCAGGCTTTTAGACTTCTCTTTTTTGAGGGCCATTTCGACGGTTGGGGCGTTCGTAAAATAGATGTCTTGCCAACCGTCCCTGTCAAAATCAATAAGAAGAACTCCGCCGCTCATCGATTCAACGATGTATTTTTTCTCAGGAGCCGATGTGTGAACAAACCTCACGCCCGATTCTTTATAGATATCGACGAGTTGAGGTATCCGGCGATTCCCGCAGCCGTCGTCGGACTGCGACCATGCAGTCTGCAGTGTAAGCAGGAAGATCAGAATGAATGCAGTTACAAATTTCTTAACAATCATAATTCTCGGATGCTTTAAATCCTCACAGCGATTTCCGATACCTGACAATCTTTCAGGAAAGCCCACTTTTGAAGCAAACCCCTTATTCTTTGCGAGGATCGGATACGCAAGACTTTTCATTTCCGGATTTTTGTCGCCTAAAGTTGCGGAGAATCGTCGTTTCCGCCCATCGGCATCGGCCTGTCCGACTTCCGTTTCTCGTCTTTTAGTTTCCGGTAGAGCTTTAACTCGCGGTCCGCGTCTGCCTTTCTGGACGCTTTTCTGTAAGCAATACTCAACTGGTAATGTATGTAATCCTTTTCCGCATCCGCTAAGACTGCGCTTTCGAGCTCCGCAATCGCTTGTTTGTAATTGCCCTTTTCAAGATAAATTTTGCCGAGCTGATAATGGGCGTCGGCGTATCCGTATCGCAGGCTGATCGCCTCCTCCAGATTCTTAACCGCCCTGTCCGTCTCGATCTTTCGCTCGATCAGCGTCAACGCAAGATGATATTTTGAAAGTGCATCTCGCGGATTGATCTCCAATTCGCGGCTAAAGAACTTTTCAGCATCCGCAACACGATTGAGGCGGATCAGACTCTGTCCGATAAAGTAGTTGGCTTTTGGAGTGCCGGGCGCGAGCACCAGGACACGCTCGAATTCTTTCACCGCGCGATTGTAGTCTCCGGCAATCATAAAGCCTTGCGCGGCATAAGACAGAGCCGGAGCGTTTTCCTGGGAGGCCGCTGATAGCCGTACGAAAAACG
>JAOTWT010000437.1 GCA_029862725.1 Acidobacteriota bacterium
CGGGATCGGTCGGTGCGATAGCGGTAGCCGAAAGCGATCCAAATGTAGTCTATGTCGGAATGGGCGAACACGCCGTGCGGGGCGTGATGACTCATCACGGCGACGGCGTCTATAAGTCGACCGATGCGGGTAAGACCTGGAAACACATCGGCCTCGGCACGACCCAGCACATCTCGCGGATCGTGGTTCATCCAAAAGACCCCGACACGGTATTTGTCGCGGCCCAGGGTGCGCTCTACAGCAGTTCAAAAGAGCGCGGGATCTTCAAATCGACCGATGGCGGCGCGACTTGGAAAAACGTACTTTATGTCGACGAAAGAACCGGCAGCTCCGAGCTCTCGATGGACATGAACAACACACGTGTCCTTTACGCGGCGATGTGGGAATACGGCCGCCGTCCCTGGAAGGTCATCAGCGGCGGGCCTGGAAGCGGTCTTTACAAATCCGTCGACGAGGGCGAGACCTGGGAAGCACTCAAGGATGGTCTGCCTGAAGAAATGGGAAAGATGGCGATCGCCGTCAGCCGTTCGAATCCCGACAAGGTATACGCCCTGATCGAGAGCGATACCAACAAAGATCTGGGAGGCCTTTTCGTTTCCAGCAACGGCGGTAAGAAGTGGAGACGGGTTTCCGACGACAATCGTTTGACGCAAAGGGCGTGGTATTACATCGAGCTGTTTATCGACCCGAAGGACGAAAACACGATCTACGTACTGAGTGCTCCGGCGCTTCGTTCGAATGACGGCGGTAAGACCTGGGAGAGGATTACAGGCACCCACGGGGATTTCCACGACCTTTGGATCAACCCCGATGACCCGGAAAACATGGTCATCGCCAATGACGGCGGCGCGGCTATAACAGTTAACAAAGGCAAAACCTGGACCACGCAAAGCACGATGCCGACGGCCCAGTTTTACCGGATCAATGTCGACAATCAGTTCCCCTACCGCATTTATGGGGGACAACAGGACAACACGACGGTGTCGATCGCGAGCCGTGAACTGGGCGGCCGGGGAATCACGACCGATAGCTGGACCTATTCGGCCGGCGGCGAAAGCGCGTTCCTCGCGTTTGATCCCGACGACCCGAAATACGTTCTCGGCGGGAGTTACCAGGGCACGATCGAAGTTCTCGATGTAAGGGCCCGGGCGGGAACGAACATCATGGAGGCACCGATCCAATATCTCGGGATGGATGCCAAGGACCTAAAGTACCGGTTCAACTGGAACGCGCCGATTATCTGGAGCAAGCACGAACCGAACACCTTTTATCACGGCGCCCATGTGTTGCTCAAAACATCCGATATGGGCAAGACCTGGAAAGAAGTCTC
The DNA here is from genome assembly GCA_029862725.1 of Acidobacteriota bacterium. Taxonomy (GTDB): domain Bacteria; phylum Acidobacteriota; class Blastocatellia; order Pyrinomonadales; family Pyrinomonadaceae; genus Aridibacter. The sequence continues at coordinate 1,331 of JAOTWT010000437.1, forward strand.
GCCGGATCTGACCCGCAACGAAAAGGAAAAGCAGGGGAAGGGAGGCGGACCCTATACGAACGAGGCGGTCGGAGCAGAAAACTACGGAACACTCAGCTATGTCGTTGAATCGCCCTTCGAAAAAGGAGTCATCTGGACCGGCAGCGACGACGGGCTCGTCTACCTGACGCGAGACGGCGGCGCGACCTGGAGCAACGTAACGCCAAAGGGCCTTGACGAGTGCCTGGTCAACGCGATCGAGATCTCGCCCCACGACAAGGCGACTGCCTACATCGCGACAACTCGTTACAAATTCAACGATCACCGGCCCGGTTTATACAAGACACGGGATTACGGAAAGACGTGGGAAAAGATCGATAACGGTATCGCCCCAAACGCCTTTACGCGTGTCGTCCGCGAGGACGAAGTGCGGCGTGATCTTCTTTTTGCGGGCACCGAGCTAGGTGTTTATTTTTCCTGGAACGGCGGACGCAACTGGTCGCCGTTCCAACTCAACCTGCCGGTCACGCCGATTACCGATCTTCGGGTTCACAGGGGAAACCTCATCGCGGCGACATCGGGTAGGTCCTTCTGGATATTTGACGACTTGAGTCTCCTGCGCCAGTACAGGGGCGGTTCCGCGCCTTTACTGGTCTACAAACCGGCGGATGCATATATCGTCAACGGCGGGAGCGAAATGGACCGGGACATCGATGAATTTGATGGGACGAACGTCTCAAGAGGGGTAAATCCCGCCACTGGCGTGGTCGTCTATTACCATCTGCCTGACGTTAAGAAGGACCAGGATGTTACGCTCGAGGTCAGAGACGCCGCGGGAGCGTTGATCCGGGTTTATTCATCCGAAAAGGACAAATCGTTCGAAGAATGGGACGGCGGTCCGCCCGAGACGCCGGCACTGCCGAAGTCGAAGGGACTCAATCGATTCGTATGGGATATGCGGTATCCGATCCTGCCCGGCGTCAAAGACGTCTATATCGAGGGAAGTTACAGGGGACATAAGGCCCCGCCCGGCCGATATACTTTTACGCTCAGGGCCGGCGGCCGGGAAGCGTCGACCGATGTCGCGATCCTCGCAAACCCACTCTATCCGACCGATGCCGCGGCCTACCGCGAATACGATGCCGTGATGAAGGGTATGGAGACCGAGTTTACAAAGATGCATTTGATGGTGAACGCGCTCTACAAAAGGCAAAACCAGTTGAGTGAGCTTTTGAAAACGCTTCCGAATGAGGCCAAGTTCACATCGATCAGAACCGAAGGCGAGGCACTCCTACTGAAGATGAAGTCGTGGGACGAGGATATGGTCCAACGCAAAAGCAAGGCCTATGACGATGTCGAAAATTTCCCGAACAAGTTTACGGCAAACTACCTGTTCCTGATAAATATGACTGAAAGCGACATTCCGCGGGTCAACCAGCCCTCGCTCGACTTAATGAACGAGATGAACGCGGACTGGAAAGCATTGGAGAGCACTGCAAACGGGATCATGACAGGCGATATACCGACGTTCAACCGTATGCTCTGGGAAGCCGGCATCGGGGCAATCTGGATGGATTAAACACGATCTACGATCGTTTCGCGGCTGGTTTGAAGGCGCGGGCTCTGAGCGATCAATAATAGATAACCACGTCCTTGATTGAGTCGGGGAGTGGTGCAGCTTCTCGGTCACGGGCCGATTTGTTTCTTTTGCGCTTGACCGATTTCCGTCCGTTGCGCTTTTTCGGTTTACCTGTCGCAGTTTGGCGCGATTCTGTGACCCTCGACGGAACTATCGCGTCAGGACTCACACCGGACGATGCAAGCGTTACAACCTGATCGAGTTCGCGCGTGTTTTCCGGTTCGGGAAGCGCGTCAACATCGATTTCATTCGAAGTCGGAATCCGTTCGATCTTCGGCAATTCCTGAACGGATTCT
>JAOTWT010000438.1 GCA_029862725.1 Acidobacteriota bacterium
AAAGAGGAACACGGGTATGACCCGTGTTAACCTCATTGAATATACTCGTTTACGGTCTTCATTAGCGTTTCGGGCCCAAAGGGCTTCGTAATGTAATTTGACGTGCCCGCCATACGGCCGCGTACCTTGTCAAAGAAACCGTCCTTGCCCGAAATCATGACCACGGGGACATCCTTTGTCGCATCGTTGCTGCGAATAAGTTTGCATACCTGATAACCGTCCATTCTCGGCATCGTAATATCGAGAAGGATCAGGTCAGGAATTTCCTCGTTGATCTTCGCCAGGGCATCCATACCGTCAACTGCGCAGATGGGTTCGTGACCGCATTTTTCCAGTTTGCCGGAGATCAGCTTTCTTACAGTCGGGCTGTCATCGACGACCAGGATTTTCTTGCTGGCAGTGTTGGGTTGTTTTGCGCGTTCATGGTCTTCTATTTCCGCGAGGCGTACCGCAAGGGCGTCGATTTGAGATACGAGAATGACATCGCTCGGATCTTTTTTGGCAGCATCCTGAAGATACTCAAATCCCTTCCTGTAGTCCTTCAGGTTGAGGTATCCGATTCCGAGGAATTTCAATTCTTCAACATCGACGCCGCGAAGAGATTTGTCAACTTCCATATCGCCAAGCGCTTTCGAGATAATTTCCTTGTTCGCTTTGTTGTGCGAAAGAATCATCTCGATATCGGAGATTGTGAAAATTGCCTTGCAGCTTTGGCAAGCGAACGCCTGATTTTCATTCGATTCGCTACAGTAGGGGCAAGAACGGAACTTCGCGTCTTCGTCAGACGGAAGTTCGGGCGAGAGATTTTCCGCGGTTTCAAAGCTGGGCATCTCGGGTTCATCTGAATCCCTAGAATCGGCATCCATTGCCTGCTCATCCGAATCCGCATCAAAGGAGGCGAAAGACGCTTCATCTTCCTCCGAATCCGTTTCGAGTTCTTCTTCGCTCGAGGCATCGGCATGTAGCTCCGGATCATCAGCTTCTTCTTCCACTGACTCCGATTCATCGGATTCAGCGGCGTCCGAGGCATCCACCGAAGATAAGTCAAACTCCACAGGTTCCTGGGAATCTTCGTCGTCTGCGACGAAATCGACTGCCTCGGCATCGTAGTCGTGATCGACCTTGTCAGCAGCCGCCTCAAATTCAACGTCGTCGAACTCAACCGGCTGTTCAGCCGGGGATTCCTGTTCTGTGAGGTAAGCGGCGGGCGACTGATCTTCTTGAACGGCTTCCGTCTCGGGTTCATCTTCTTTGAAATCAAAAAAGTTTTCGCCCAAGAGATCGCTCTCTTCCGCGTGGGGTTCATCAGCTGGTTTCTCATCGGAAGGCGCGACGACGTCAAATGCGACAGTCTCCTCCTCGTGATACTCGACATCCTCCGGATCATCTTCAATAGCCTCAACCGATCTTGCTTCGGCTTCCATTTCCTGAGCATCAAACGAGACGGTATCATCCTGAGCATCGACGCCTGTGTCCTGACGGGAATCGGTGAAAATCTCTCTGCTGTCCTGAAAATCGTCAGACTGGACCGGTGCATCGTCATCCAGTTCGGAATTCCCGGCGAACATTCGAAGTGAATCGACATTTGCTCTCGCCACGGGATTCTCGGGGTTGATTGAAAGAACGCGTTCGAAGGCCTCGATCTTTGCGTCAAAGGAATCTGAAATGTGCGCTTTGAGCATCCAAGCGTCTTCGAATTCCGGCGCGTCTTCAAAAATCTTTGCAAGAAGTTTATTGGCCTTTTCTCTTTTTCCGGAGATTGCCGCCGTGTTTGCTTTCGGAAGCAGCGCTTTGGCCTTTTGTTCCTTGGCGTTTCTCAAAGATGTCAGGGCATTTTCGTTTTCCGGATTCAGGCTCAGTACCTTTTGAAGGTGCGACATCTTTTCCTCTGCCGAATCGGCGACTGAAGCAAGCCACAGATATGCTAGTTCGCTTTCCGAATCGTGAACGATCGCCTGAAGGAAGCACTGCTTCGCAAACTGCTTTTGACCGTCCTTTGCGGCGTCGATCCCTCGTTGGACAAACGTCTTGGCAATCAATGATTTGGTCGCCTTGGCCCAATCGAGTGCCCGCTCGTTGTTCGGGTTTATCTGGAGAACATTATTAAGAAATACGAGCAATTCTTCAGGGTACTCGCTGATAGAAGCGAGCCAAAGCCATGCATTCTCGTTCCGGGGATCCGCTTCCGTTACCCTCAGCAAGAGGTTTCTTGCCTCGGCGCGGTCACCGTCCTGCGCGGACTTGATTCCCGCGCGTAACATATCGAGTACTTCCGGCGCGCTGCTATCATCAGCTAATTCGGCAGGCATGTTATTTCCAACCAAGGGGGAAGAAACGGCGTTCGATTCAAATTCAAGTTTCATAGTAATGTTTTGGGCAAAGGGTTTTTGGACAGCCTAAACAAGGCGAAATAAGCCGGAAAGAAAGGGAAGTGACAAAAAACGGCAATGGACTACTGACAAAATCTGACAGTCATCCGTATTAACCGGGCATGGAAAAGGTGGCTGATCATTAGCAAAATTGGGTCTTTCACGAATTCTGTGACGGTTCTTTGAGATACCACCGTCGGTATTACTGGCAAGAACCAGACCAGAGATGAAATCAGCCCGCAAGTGTTCAGACTTGGTGACCGGAGAGCAAGTTTTCGAGGTGAAACGACTCAATTCCGAACACGTTCTTCAAACTTTTCATTTGGGTTTCATAAACGAGGCTGTCATTGGGTTTATCCGAGAGCACAGCTGCGATCATGTTGTTTTTTGGGGTGTGCTGGGTGGGAACGAACTCGAATACTTTGGTGCGGTAGCCGTGCCTCTCTAGCAACAGAGAGCGCAATCCATCGGTAATAAGTTCGGCCTGTCTTTCGAGCAGCGTACCGTGTTTAAGCGTGTCTCGAAAATAAGCGGGCGGTTTTAGCTGCGGCCTGATCTCCTTGTGGCAACACGGCGACACGAGGATGATTTTCGCCTTTTGGCTGATTCCGCGAAAAATCGCGTCATCGGTTGCCGTGTCGCAGGCATGGAGAGCGACAAGCACATCAGTGTCGGAAGATCTCGTGTCAGCTATCATGCCAGTTCTAAAGTCCAGGCCGGAAAATCCACAGGTTGCGGAAATTTGATTACAGAGATCGATCAACCTCGAATTCGCATCGATACCTGTCATTTTGATGTTAAGTCCGCGCGAGTTCTTTAGGTAATCGTAAGCAGCAAAGGTCAAAT
>JAOTWT010000439.1 GCA_029862725.1 Acidobacteriota bacterium
CGTGCGAAAGGTCGCTATCCAGAATCACGAAGGGCTTCCCCCTATCGACGTGGTATTGCGCGAACAAGCGCGATATGACGGATTTTCCGACGCCGCCTTTTTCACCACCAATGAAATGAACTGCACTCACTCTATATCTCCATAGTCGTTACAATGTCGGCATCACGCAGGCTTGGCGCGATATGATCGAGGTGGCCCGAAATTCCCCGGGTCGGATCCCCTTGATCTCATCGCCCCTTCGATAAGCTCAGGGCCGACGATATTGATGGGCCGGGTTGGAAACAAACTTCGTTTTAACTCGAAATCGGGAAGCGGATCCCCGTTTCGGGGTAAATCCGCTTCAAAACAGGTCACTTCGGAAAATCTGCGTTTGCCGCGAGGACGTCTCCTCGAATCGCCTCTAAGGCGGACGAGCTTTCCCGAATAGCGCTTCGCGTCATCCGCCGTGCGGATTTTGACGGGAACCAACGTCAATAGGAAACACCGAGTGAGTCGAGCGTTTTGTTGCTGATTTTGCCGACGGTCAATCCCTTATCCTGTTGATAGCTTTTGACGGCCTTCATGGTTTTAGATCCGACGATACCGTCGATATCGCCCGGATTGTAGCCTGCGTCGGCCAGTGCCTGTTGGATTCTTCTTGCCATCTCCGGCGTGGTTTCAACCACCCGTTCCGGCTCGACCGTTGCAGTTTTAATCTCGGCCACTGCCTTCTCGATGCCCGCAGTCGCTGTATCCGTCAACGTTCTTGCCGTTTCAACGGCACTTTCCAGTTTTTCCGACGCGACAGTTTCCACTTCCGGTTCAATCGTGCCTGCGACAGTTTGGTCCGCCGCCGTCTGCGCCGTATCGGCATACTCCTCCGCCGGTTGCGTGGCGGTGTCTGCCGTTTCCATTGTCTCCACCGACTCGAGCGTCGAGACTTCCGCCGGCAACTCCGCGGTCTCCTTTGCGGATTCCTGTTGATCGTTCCCGCAGCCGGAAATGAGACCTGTGGTCGATAAAAAAACAGCGGTTGTCAGCACGGTCAATTTTTTAAACATCATTGTTTCTACTCCCATGGTTATAAAAACGATCTAGCACTTTGCGTGCCGTATCAGATGCCGTTGTCACCGACATCATGTTGTTGCCCTGCCCGGCGAAAAGCCAATCCGAACCTTTTTTCACCGGCGGCGCCCGATTATCGGCGGGGAATTCCAACCGTTTAAGACATTTGACTGAGGCGAGCGGTCGTGATGGCGGCCGGGATCGGGCCACCGCGCGCCGAACGTCGATGAATCAAAGCTGTCCAACTCCCTAACCATGCGGAGTCTCCCTCCGATCCGCAACCACCATCAAGAGGTGTGCCATGAACACGAAGTTATTACTGCGCCTACCGCTGCTGAATCCAATGCTGTTTCTCGCTGCGTTGGCCCTTTCGTTTCAGTCGGTGATGCTTTACGCGGAAACCGCGCCAGCGGCAAACCCGGCCAACGGCGAGCCTTTTCCGGTATTTCACCTCTCTCGTGGCTATTCGAAAGGCTCCACCGTCGACCCACGGTCGGTGACTTACGGTAGCGAAGGCCCGTGGCGGACCCGTGCGAGTCTGATCTTTACCAGCCGAGCCTATAACAACGCAATTTACAGTTACCCCCAACCAACCGCGGATGTGGTGTCCGAGAATCCGCAAATCATCTGCGTCAGTGGCGCATACGACCCCGCCATCTACAGCTATCCCTATACCGGTGTGTCCGGCAAGGTCTACCTGATCGGCCCCGAGCTGCTCGAGGACGGCGAGGACATCAGCCTCGCGGTGCCTTAGCGCGTTCAACGAATCCCTTACCCGGGGGAATAATCTCGGCAGCCGTGCGACAATGCACCAGGGTCGCCGAGTACGCTTCCCGAGTTACCATACGACGCGCCCGCCCCCCCGTCAACACCGCATCGAACCGGCCTGGCGCCTGTTTGGAGGACAGGTACGATTATCGGGTTTTCATTCGCAAATGCCCTTCCCGAACTTTCCAGCGCCGGTCACCGGGCTTTGAGAGACCGCCGACGCTCCACTTGATACCGACGCGACTTCGGCGTATAAAAATCGGCAGCGTGACCCATTGAGTGATCGATTCCTTCGCCGACCATGGATCCCGAGGGCTCGCGCGCCCGCTTCGCTCGGGTGTTTTTGCGTCAAGCGTAAAAGAAGCGCATCCGGCGATCTCGACGCCGCGGCGGGGGACGCTATGTTTGGCCAACGAGGAGGTGCCTATGAAGGCAAAGTCCCTTTACGAACGTCTTGGCGGTTACGACGGTATTACGGCTTTCGTCGATGATCTGCTCCCGCGGCTACAGCGCGATTCTCAGTTGGGCCGTTTTTGGCAGAACCGAGGTGACGACGGTATTGCGAGGGAAAAGCAGCTGCTGATCGATTTTTTGTGTTCGAGCGCCGGCGGTCCCATGTACTACAGCGGTCGGGATATGAAGACCTCCCACAAAGGCATGAAAATCACTGAAAGCGATTGGTCCGTATTCCTCGAACACGCCGCGGCGCCACCATGAAAGCGTTGCAGGTTCCACAAGGGGAATGCGACGACATTGTCGTATTCGTCACGAGCTTAAAAGACGACATCGTCGAAGCATAAGCGCATGGCGAACCGCAATCCCCCGGCCTTGCGGTTAACGACGGGCGCCAGGGGACGTCACACACATAGCGGCGTTCCCCTGATAGCGTCGGAAACCGACCGGTTGGTACCTTGGCTCATGTCTTCGTCCGATCGTTCGAAGGTCGTGACGAAAGCGTCTACTCCAATCCCTCGAATCCGTCCCTGCCCTGGACGAACGAGAGCGAAAGAATAAATTCCTTGAGGAGTTCGGGAGGACGGATTCCGCGCTCCGCTTGCGCTTCGGTTTTCCATGATTCGAGTACTCCCCGAATCCGTCTCGCTCGACTGTCGTATTAAGCCTGCCGGCGGTGATTACGTATACAGAACCAGCCAATCGAGATTTTTATGTGCAATCACTGAATAAAGGCAATCGCAAAAACCTCATTATTGGAGCCTGCACGCTGTCAGTGCTCCGGTTATTTCAGTTGATTTCCCGAAATCAAGACGTACCGTTACTTGTGGTTTAGTCAACCGAGTAGCGTAAAGGATCTTGAAGGACAATTTTGAACGACGCAGATGGTTTTTGCTTGCGGTGATAACCCAAAATCGACTGTGCGCTTTCGGCCAGGAGCGGTGATTC
>JAOTWT010000440.1 GCA_029862725.1 Acidobacteriota bacterium
AGCCCGGCACTGCGACCGGCTCTTCGTCTTCTGGTTTCGACGAGGACGGCGTCGAGGATGAGCCCATACCGGGAATTCCCAGCAACATTCGGCGTGTCACTCCGCGGCGTTCGAATCCGACCCGACGGACTCCAAACACCAACCAGAAGATCGACGATAACGATCAATAGGAATGCCTATGAATTGGCGCGGCGAAGATGCCGATAAAGGGATGACTCTGATCGCCATTATGGCGATTATGGTCATCTTTGCGATTGTGCTGCTCGCGGTTGCGCCTTCGATACAACAAAGTGTTCAGAGAGAAAAAGAGCTTGAAGCGATTCGGCGTGGAGAAGAAGTCGCCGAAGCTATCAGGCAATATGTCGAGTTCTATCAGGGCGCCAAATTACCGGATTCGATCGACGAACTGCTCGAGGGACTCCCCGCGGGAACAAAGAAGCGCCAGATCCTGCGACGGTCCGCGGCGACCGACCCGCTCAGCGCGGACGGAAAATGGAGGCTGATCAAACCCGAAAGCAAGGCGTTTGTAAACTTCGGACGCCGGGTCCAGATCTTCAATAACGGGCTCCTCCCCTCTACGCCGGGCAAGTTTTTCAACCGGTACGCGATCGTCCTTGCAAATGTTCTGAACACGGAAACGGAGGAAGATTTGCGGGCACCGGCGGGCGACGATGAGTTTGAGATATCAACTGAGAAAACCCCGTTTATAGGTGTCGCTAGCCAGAGCAAGAGGAGATCGATTTTGACATATTACGGGGCCGAGAATCACTCGAAATGGATGTTCACGCCGATGTTCAGGGGTTCCGGTATCGCGCCGCAGGCGGTGCCTCAGCCCGTCGACGCGATCGCGTCTCCGTCGAATTAAACGATTTCCGGAATAAACCGGAAGACCATACTCGATTTGAATTGGATAAAAGCCCCGGGCAAAAACGCCTATAGCCGTGTCGCGGTGCGGACTCAGATACGTTCGAGCAGACCAGCCAGTTGAGTCTCGTCAAATACGAATTCTTCGCGGCAAAACCCGCAATTCATCACGGCGCCTTTGTCTTCCTTCAACATCGAATCGACCTCATCTTTTCCAAGACCCGCAATCAGCGTTTCGGCTTTCTCCGGTGAGCAGCCGCATTTGAATTCGACATCGCGCGAATCGACCATTTCGAAGGGTATTTCTCCGAGCACCATCGAAACCAGATCTGAGGGTCCCGCGCCCTCGTTGATACACGAGGTAAGGTGCGGCGCTCGTCTTATCGTGTCTTCGATCATAGTCACGAGGTGTTCGTTTGCTCCCGGCATCATCTGAACCATCACCCCTCCCGAGGCTGCGACAAAGGGTTCCTGGTTATTTATCAGCACCCCGAGCAGTACCGCCGAAGGGATCTGCTCCGATCTAAAAAGATAATGAGCAAAATCCTCCGCGATTTCTCCAGAAATTATGGGAACTGATCCGATGTAGGGATCCTTTCGAAGCCCAACGTCAAAACCCGATTCGCGTATCACATAAAACATTCCGCTGCCGACGATCGATCGGACATCGAGTTTGCCGTCGGAGGTTACACCTGCGTCGGCCAAAGGGTTTCTCACGTACCCACGCACATTGCCCGCGCGGTCGGCTTCCCCGACGATACCCCTTATCGGCCCTTCGGCGTCTATTCTGACCGTCAAGCGGTCGAAATCCTTGAGGCTGGCGGCGAGAAGCGCCGAACCGGTCAGCACACGACCGAAAGCAGCCGACGCCGTCGGCGAAGTACTGTGTCGCCTGACACCTTCTGTCACGGTTTCCGTCGTTATGGCGGCCAAAACGCGAACCTGACCGTCTCCCCCGATTCCGATTTCCAGTTTGTCCATAAACCCAGTTACTCAAACGCGTCCATCCAAGTCAAACTGATGATCCCCCAAAAATTTATTTCACCTAGTGATAAACAAAGTTTAGCAACAGCAACTTAAGAATTTACTTTAACTTACGGGAACCCAAAATCGGATTGTTACAAGAGGCACAATATGTTGTGCAGTTTTTGGGTTGACACACAATATCTATTCAGTTATATTTCCTCTCACTTGAGACACAAACCTTCATTAATACTCAGGTTTCGTTTCAAATGAGTTACATTCTAACTCAGTTATTTAACACAAATTTAGAACCGGACAGCCGCTTTCGGCTTAGGGTTCGTGTCCCCTAAAATCAGAAAATCAATAAGGGAAGGGAGCATAAATGAGTGCAGTCTTTGAGCCTGTGTTGACAGGCAAATTTGTCGCCAAAAATACCAACGGAAATGGAGCCGGTACCGCCGTCAGGCGACAGGCAGTTCCGTTGGGATTGAATGCTGAAAAAGTTATTTCCAAGAGATACTCGTTAAAAGACGAGATTGGCGAACCGCTTGAGACATGGGCTGACATCGTCAAGCGAGTTGTCGGACATGTTTCCACCGCGGAAACGGAACCGGTGATGAAAGAGTTTTTCTTTAACTCGATGATGGAAATAATGCTCAACCGCGAGTTTGTTCCAAACACGCCTTGTCTCGTAAACGCCGGGAAACCGAAAGGTCAGTTGGCGGCATGTTTCGTACTCAACGTGCCCGATTCGATCAATGGGATCATGGAACACGCTCAAAACGTCGCGGTCATTCACCAGACCGGCGGCGGTACGGGCATGACCTACGAATTCTTGAGACCCCACGGCGCAATGGTCAACTCGACCCGCGGTGTCGCATCCGGGCCGGTTTCGTTTATGAACATCGTAAACGGTACGACTGAGGTGGTTAAACAGGGGGGCGTCAGACGCGGTGCCAATATGGGGATCCTGTCCATCAAGCATCCCGATATCCTCAGGTTCATTCATGCGAAAAACGACCAGCACTCACTTACCAATTTCAACATTTCCGTGACCGTGACAGATGAGTTCATGAAGGCGGTCGACAACAAGGAATGGTTTCAGACCGAGTTTGAAGAGCTTCCCTGGAACCAACCTGTATTCGATGCCGCAACTGGAAGCGATTACGTGGTTTACCGCCGGGACGACGGTACGACAGTGACCTTTGCGGATGCAAAGGCATTTAAAGATGCGGATCTGACGGATTGTATCATCGAGGAACCGCCGGCACCGGGTATGGTTTACGCCCCGGATATCTGGAACCGCATCATCGCATCGGCCCATAAATATGCCGAACCCGGGATCATATTCATCGATGAGGTAAACCGCCACAACCACATGATT
>JAOTWT010000030.1 GCA_029862725.1 Acidobacteriota bacterium
TTCGATCGATGACTCGTCCGACCTGCAGACTTTGCTTCTGCCGCAGGACGTGAATAATTTTGCAGCCGAGCGTTCGGATTCGCTTTTCGATCAGCGTCACCGGTTTGTGTTTAGCGGGCTTGTTTCTTCTCCACAGGGCTGGAGATCGAGCGACGAAACCTGGAAGAAGATATTCGCCGATTTCACTATCGCGCCGATTATCGAAATCTCTTCGGGCCGGCCGTTTAACATCATTACCAACGCGGACACCAACAACGACCAGTCGAGTCAAACCGACCGTCCAAACGTCGATTCGAACGGAGTCCTTACGATTCCGGGACCCTTCCAATCGGGTAACCTGGGGCGTAACCGCGGCATCACGCATTCCTATGCGAGTGTTGATCTCCGGTTGATCCGCGCATTCCGCTTTGGAGAACGATTCAGGATCGACTTGATCGGCGAGGTTTTCAACCTCTTTAACCGGTTTAATGAAGGTTCGGCGTCTCCTTTTATTTCTGATGTAAACGAATTCGGACAACGAGACAGCGGCGGAAGGTACTTCAGCCGGCCGACCGCATCGTTCGATCCGAGACAATTCCAGCTCGGAGCGAAGTTTACATTCTAAACTTAGTCAGGCGGCATGAATTGAGACCGGACCCCCGTGGCCCGGTCTCTTTTTTTGTGCCGGATATTGCGTGTTAGAATCGACGGCGATGAGTATTCCAGCTTCACGAATATTGATGGTCAGGCCGTCGAACTTCTCTTTTAATCCGCAAACTGCTGAAAGCAATGCCTTTCAGAGAGATCCCGGATTCGGAACCGAGGAAATAAACCGCCGTGCTCGGGAAGAGTTCGAAAAAATGTTAGAGGAACTGGAGAAGCTGGATATCGATGTCGAAGTAATCGATGAGCCACCCGGAACCGGGACACCCGACGCGGTTTTTCCAAACAACGTTTTCTCGACGCATCCTGATGGAACAATCTGCATATACCCGATGGAGGCTCCCGCAAGAAGGCGCGAGCGTGCTATCACAGTCCCTCGGCTTAAAGGAAGCCGCTATCAGAAATGTCTCGATCTTTCTGGATTCGAGTCCAAGGATATGTTCCTGGAAGGAACAGGTAGCCTTGTGCTCGATCAGGAACACAAGATTGCCTTCGCATGCATTTCATCGCGCACGAGTCCGGCACTTGTCGACACCTGGTGCGAACGGATGTCTTACGAGGCCTTCACTTTTTCCGCGTGCGACAGAAACGGAAACCCGATTTATCATACCAATGTGATGATGTGCCTTGGCGGTGAATTCGCAGTAGCATGCCTCGAGTCGATCGTCGACATGGACGAAAGGACCCGCTTTATTGAAAAGATTCGCCAAACAGATCGCGAACTGATCGAGATCTCGTTTGACCAAATGTACGCTTTTGCCGGAAATATGTTGGAGATTTCATCCAGGGGAGGAATCCGAACGCTCGTCATGTCGAAGACGGCCAAGCGCTCGCTCGTTCCGGAACAGATTGAAAAGCTAAGTGCCTATGCACGGATCGCGGATTTTGACATCGGAACGATCGAAACCTGCGGAGGCGGCTCGGTTCGCTGCATGATCGCCGAATTGTTTTAGCCTTGTGATCCAGGGGGTTGGGTCGTTTCGGAGAACCATTTGAATAAAGCGGAACTTACAGATCGGCTTCGCAAGAAGGCTTTCGAAATTGGATTCGACAAGGTCGGTATCGTACCGCCCGAAAGGCTCACACCGGAAGGTGACCAACTCGGCGAATGGCTGGAGGGGGGATATCAAGGGGAAATGAAGTGGCTGGAAAAAGAGCCGGAAAAGCGTGCGGATCCGCTGGTCCTTTTTCCTTCAGTCAGATCGGTGATCTCGCTTGCGGTCAATTATTACAGCCCCGAAGAACACTCGCACGACCCTTCAACGGGAAAGATCTCCCGCTATGCCTGGGGCGACGACTATCACCATGTGATCGATCGGAAATTACGGCAGCTGCTCGACTGGATAAAAACCGAGGTACCGGACGCAACCGGGAAAGTCTGTGTCGATACTGCTCCGATAATGGACAAGGCATGGGCTGTTCGCGCGGGCCTGGGTTGGTTGGGCAAGCACACCAACGTTATCACCAAAGAATTCGGCTCGTGGGTGTTTCTCGCAGAAATCCTGACGGACGCGGAATTTAGTTTTGACGCGGAATTAATGGAGGACCACTGCGGCAGCTGCACGGAGTGTCTCGACGCATGTCCGACGCAGGCGATTACCGAGCCCTATTTGGTTGACTCCAATCTATGCATATCTTACGCTACCATTGAACTGCGTTCCCCAGAACTGCCGAAAAACATAGCCGGCAGCCTCAATGGCTGGCTTTACGGTTGCGACATTTGCCAGGATGTCTGCCCTTGGAATCGATTCCAAAAAACGACCCGCGAAACCGGCTTTAAACCGCGCCCCCATAATGTTTCACCTTTTGTAGATGACGTGCTGACGTTTACTCACGAAGAATATGTTGAGAGATTTCGCAAGAGTGCCGTCAAAAGAGCCAAGCTGAGCGGGCTTAAGCGAAATGCGGCGGCACTGAAGAAGTCGGGCACGAATGAAAGTTGTATGGAGAATGGAGATGATTAAGAAAATTGCAATCACAGCCGCGGCGGTCTTCTTAACTGCGGTTTCTGTTTCGAATGTTTCACCACAATCCGATCCACAGCCGGAATCGGCAAAAACAAACGCGCGGCGCATTATCGTGTCCGTGATCAACGGCCGGGTGCGAAGTGCCCCAAACCTGAACGGTAAAATACTGCAGGAATCAGTACTCGGAACCCAGTTTACCGCGGTCTCGGAGGAAAATGGGTGGGAAAAGATTGAATTCGGAAGAAACGTCGGTGGCGAGCAGGAGCACGCCTGGATCTCAAAATCAATCACCGAGGAATACGACAGCAAGAATCCGGGTGTTCAGTTTCAAAAGTTTGCTCAGAGATACCTGACCCGGAAGCAGCTTAGCTTCGCCCACGCCAGGCAACTCTTCGAGGTATTACCTTCCGCAGCCGATGATGCAAAGACGTTCGAGGTTGGCGGTGACCTGCGTTTGAAAAGTCTGATCGCGCTCTCGAAAGCGCTCAAGGCGATCCCATTCGGCAAACAGGACAATTCACCCTATAAGGAATTTCTGGCGAAGTATTCGGGCGACGTCGCTTATTCCGAGCCCGCGGGAGAGTGGTACGTCAGGTCGCAGCGTTTCTGGGAACTCCATGAAAGATACAAGACCCACAATGTGGGCGAAATCATCGCCTGGCGTGCCGCTGGCAATCCGATACCCGGCGAGTGCGAGGGATACATCAACTGCTATCTATATGCTCTACGCGCAACCGAGGGCGAATACCTGAATTTCTATCCGAACGGAAAATTCAGTAAGCAGGCGGTACAAAATATCAACGCAATGCTCCAACCGATCGTTTCGGATGTCCGGACAAAGACGGTCTATTACACCACCAGCGACATCAGCGACCGCGCCGAATTCAATACGATGCTGGCCGAACTCCGCAAGATTGTTTCCCGAACGCCCTTTGTCGAAAAGCAGTTGGTTCTTCAACAAATCGATCAAATTGCGGAAGGTTATCGATAAATAGCACAAACGTGATTACCTGAGCCCCGCCTTGGCGGGGTCTCACTGTGTTCATAAATATTTTTCAACAATTTTGAAAAACGTTGTTGATTGTTGATATACTATACTCGGGAATGCGCCATCGCCTTTTGGGCGGCGCTTTCCTACCGCACACGCTTGGAAACGGGAATGAAGAAACCGGACTCAAAAAATGAACAGGGATTTTCCCTGATCGAATTGCTGATCGTGGTTCTTGTGGTCACGATCCTATCTCTGATGGCTTATAGGACGTTCGCCGGTAACACCCTATTTGAGGCAGACCACCGTGCATATGTCGTCATGGACATGATAAAGGAAGCGAGACAGCGGGCGATAACGCAGCAGGAAACGCTCCGTGTCGAGATAAACAGAGACAAGAATACGGTCCGTCTCATTAACGAGAACGATCCCGGAGACGAGACGGACGACGTCGAGCTAAAGAGTTATAACCTTGCGGGTACGACGATCGTAAACTACGACGGCCCGCCCGCCAATCAGGCGGCGGCCCCGGTTGAGCCGACCCCGGTACCTTCGCTTCAGTTTAAAGCCAGTGTTTATCCGTCAAGCCTTTCCGACCAGGTTGCTACGCTTCGTTTCTTACGCAACGGCAACGTCGTAGACGCAGGATCAAACGCAGTTGGCGACAATTCCGTAGTTACTGGCGCGACGATCTACTTTTGGATGCCAAAACCCTTAAACGGAGGATGGAGCGCCGATGAGGGAAGAATTATCCGCGCGATAACAATTCTTGGGAATTCAGGGTCGGCAAGGTTTTGGAAATGTCCCGTGTCGGAAGTCGACGGGCAGTGTTCGGAGTGGCAGCAATAAAGCCGTTTTAGGTGGAAGGCATATGATACAGCCAAAGAATCAATCCGGATTCTCCTACCTTGAGGTAATGATCGCAATAACGATCTTGACGATCGGGATAATGGCGCAGCTGACGGCGCTTTCCTTTAGCATGCTTCGGGCAACCGAGTCCGAGAGCAGAAACGCTGCAAGACAAATAGCCGCGTCGACGATCGAATCGATTTTTGCCGCGAGAGATCTTGGCAACGCAAATGGAATCAATAACTGGGACGCGATCAACCTTAACACCGTTAATCCCAATGGCATTTTTGTCGCCGGACGGCGGCCGATACGCGAAGATTCAGGTATAGACGGTATTACGGGTACCGCCGACGACGCATGTGCGGCCGGCACGAATTGTACGGTAGGCGGTTATACAAATACGAGTGCGTTGGTCGATGGGCTCGAACGTGAAATTGTAATCACCGATATTGTCGAAACGGGAATACCGGAGATCAGAAAGCGCCGCATCGAGGTAAGGATTCGGTATTTTGTCGGACAGCTGGAGCGCGAAGAAGTCTTGTCGACGATCGTTGCCGATTTGCCGTTTTATGAATGACGGAAGGTCAAAATATGACTGAGAAAACATTCGAAATCTCAAAACCCGAAGGTGAACAAGGCTTTTCATTGATCGAGATCATGATCGGGCTTGTGATCTTTTTAGTCGTTATGGCCGCGATTTTCGGCGTATTCAGAATCGGACTGATAACAAGGAATTCGCTGAATAACCGTTCGGAAACCGTTGGGAATGCCCGTACCGCCGTGAACGCGGTCGGACGTGAAGCAGTCAACGCGGGTCTTGGTTATTCGCGGGTCGGCAGCATCGTTCCCGATGATTTCGCAAACGATCTTCTTGGAATACCGAAAGACCCCGGCAATGTGCGTGACATGTTCACCGGCGTGATGGCAGGAGACGAGATCAATGAGAGCGACCTTTCACTCAGCGGGCAAAAGAATGATGTCATCTCTTTTATTTACCGGGATCTGAATTTCAACGGCGGGGAACCTATCATCATAATTGACGCGACCATATCCGGCAACAATGTGGTTTTGGATACCGGCGTTGACGGATGCGTGAGCTGCAAAAAATACGATGTATTTCTTGTAGAAGCGGCAGACGGAAGTCAGGCTCTCGCGATCGCAACAAACATAGCCTCTAATCGATACGTGACCCTTGGTACAAGCGACCCCCTCAACTTAAACGTCAGTACCTCAGGTAATGTCGAAAGCCGGAGTATTCTGACCAAATGCCAGGTCGGAGAAACTTCTCACTGTTTCGACTACAACCCGCGTGCGACTGCAAAAAGGGTTTTTCTTACGAGTTACAGCGTTAATGGCGCCGGCACCCTGGTCAGGACAATATACGGAAATAATACGGGCGCGCCCGGACCCCAGCAGATTCAGACACAGCCGCTTTCGTATGGTGTCCAGCGATTCCAGGTTCGTTATCTGATGCAGGATGGAACGATGTCCAATGATCCTTCCCAGGGAAACACCCTTCAGTCGAAGATGAATGAGGTTGTTCAAGTGGAAATCAAAATCACGATCAGGGTCGAGGGAAACGAACAGGGCACGACCAACTCCGAGATCATCAATCTCACTTCAACTTTCAGCACACGGAATCTACGGTACAGCGTTGAATAGGGCCGGGGTGTTTAATATGTGCAATAAGAGCAATAAGAACTTAGAAAACAAGGTGGCGGGCGAGAATCCGGTAAACAATGCAGCGCAATCTGAAAGCGGCGCGGCTCTGGTGGTCGCGATTTTCATGCTGCTGCTCTTGATGGGCTTTGTGGCACTTGCGATCTCGCGTACGAGCACGGAGACAATAATTACAAACAACGATGTTTCGGAATCGCGCGCGTTTGCGGCGAGCGAGGCTGCACTTGAGTCGGCGACCCGGGATTTCGTAGATGTTTTTGAGACAAAACTAGTACCAAGTGCGACAGATATAACCAATGTTGAACAAGCGGCGGTGCCCGGTTTCGGCAACTTTAACTTTACAAAGGTAATTAGTAAGACAAAGGCGGGTACCCCGATCGTCCTTACCGGCGGAAACTATGGCGGGCTGTATGCTCTCCGTGATTCCTGGGAAATTGAGGCGCTCGCGGTCGACAAGTATACGGACGTAAAGGTCGAAGCAAGGCGCAGATTCTTTAGCGACAGGATTCCGGTTTTCCAGTTCGGGGTATTCTATGACGATGATCTGGAGCTGAACAGGCCACCCCTATTTACGTTCGGCGGAAGGGTGCACACGAACGGGAGTTTCTTTGTAACGGCTTCAAACGGAAACGGCATCTACTTCAATTCGAAGGTAACGGCCGCAAAAGAGATAGTCAATGACATATGGAAGCCCGGCACGGCGCTCGTTGATAACGTGGACAACAAGGGGCAGGTCTATGTCGACGACGCTTCCGGCACCGCGCGTGAGCTCAAGACAGGAGAGGCAAGCGTCACGTGCGTCAGTCCCTCGGGTGCGAATGTTTTTGCGTCGACACCAACGCTGCCCTATTGCGCAGCGAATCCAAACTGGAACACGCAAAAGGCCAAGTTTCAAGGCAATTTAGAAAATGGGGTTTCACCTTTGAACCTCCCTTTGACCAGGCTTCAGACAAACTTGATCGAAATCATCAAGCGCGGAAAGAACATTGGGGATATGGCCAACGTGAGCGGCGCGGTGGTACCGGTCTCGGCACTAACTCAGGACACTTCAGGAATATCGCGTGAGAGGTTCGCTAACAAGCCCGGGATCAGAATTTCGCTTGCCGATTCGCAGGCAAAACTGCCCGGGTGTGCCAGTGTCACTGCCGGTACTTTCTGTGGTTTGAGGATGGACGGGCCTTTGGGGACTTCGATCGGTTACCAGCCTCTACCGATGAGTGACGGATATGTCGGGACACCGCTTAACGCGACCAGAATGGCGATAAACGGACGCCAATTATGGATCAAGATCGAATTGGTAAAATATGAAGCCAATGATCCGGCGCCCCAGGTATGGGATGTTACCCCGGATATTCTAAGCCTGGGCGTCACTGAGCCGGCGCCTATCGGATCCGGCCTCCAAATAAATGGATATACTTCGACGACGGATACTCGTTCGGTCATAAAACTGCAAAGATTCGCTGTCGACGGGCCGAACATACCCGATACGGGCACGACCTCCTACATGTCGAACTATACGATCGGCGGCAAGTCACGAAATCTCGTCGTCAGATACAATAATGTGACGACGGACCCATCGTCCGGTTGTCCGGGATGCACCGCGAAGGATAGTTTCGCGATGCCCTTTCCTAATTCAAGTGCCTCGCTGGATGCTTCTGCGACGAAAGAGGACGCCGCTCACCTGAAATGGGCCGATATAAATTCAAGCGGTCCAAAATATGCGATCGTGCCGTTTCCGATCAAGCTTTTCGATGCGCGGGAAGGCTTAACTGATGACAGCGCGACGGATCCGGTGACGAACTTTGGAACGGGTTATCTGCCTGCGAATGGTGCGATGAGTGTTGTTGACATCGATGTCGCCAACTTCCGCCGCTTTCTGATGGGTAATTTTGACGGGACATTGCCGACGACGACCCCGTTTGCGATAGCAAAAGGGGATTCTCTGCGAAGTTCCGATGTTCCGCAAAACGCGGGTTGGGTTGTGTATGTTTCAGACAGAAGAGGCGACTATGATTTTGACGGCGAATACGACATGGAAGACGTGTTTCAGGACGGCATCCTGCAGTACAACGAGGATGTCAACGGCAATCTTTCCTTAGACACGGATTATACGAAAGAGGCTGCGAGCTACGCGACCTCCGTGCCAAGAGGCCAGGCTGCGTCCGCTGATCAATTATATTATCGGCGCGGTGTTCGCCTGATAAACGGGATCACGCTTCCGGGCCGCTACGATGCTGTCGTTTCGGGTGCGACAAAGGGATTTACGATTGCATCCGAGAACGGAATATATGTTCAGGGAAATTATAATTCGACCGGGGTCGGACTGCTCGGTGGCACGTCGGTAACACCCCCTGAAAACTATTTCCCAAGCAATTCGCAGAATCATATACCGGCCGCGGTTGTCGGGGACGCCGTTATGATACTTTCAAATGCCTGGACCGACGGAAACAGCTTTGCGAACCCTTTCTCTTCGAATTCACGTGTCGCCTCTGATACTCAAGTCAGGTTCGCAATGATTTCGGGTGACGCGATTACCGGTAATTCGTCGATACCGTTCATGCCGAGTTGGGCGGGCCAGATAAATGGCGGAGTGCACAACTTTAAGCGTTTCCTCGAATCGTGGGCGAACAGGCGCCTCAACTACTCTGGATCGCTGATCAACCTCTACAATACGAGAAATAACAATGGGTTTTTCAAATGCTGTACGACGGTATATAAGCCGCCGATTCGCGATTGGACATTTGACTCAACTTTTCTCGACCCGGAAAGGCTGCCGCCCGGAACGCCTTATATCTACTCGATTTCGTTTACCGGTTTCCAAAGGATAAACAACTGATCGCTTATCCAGCCTTTTAGCCAAACGGACGTTCACGTAGCGTCCGTTTTTTGTGCTCGAAATGCTTGCCTTGAGCCCCTAATAAAGCTAGTTTAAGACTAGATGGACAGATCCACGGAATTACAGGATTCTTACGGCAGGCGCATTCGCGATCTTCGCATCAGCGTGACGGACCGCTGCCAGTTTCGCTGTTTTTATTGCCTGCCGAACGGCGAACCTGCGATGGCGAAGAAAGATACGCTTTTGACATTTGAAGAGATCGCATACGTCTCGGATATCTTTATTTCGCTGGGAATTGAAAAGATCAGGCTGACGGGCGGGGAGCCGATGCTCCGGCGCGGCCTTGAGACTCTCGTTGGATCGCTCGCAAAATTAAAAAATGGCACGGATAGCGCTTTTAAGGACCTGGCCCTGACGACGAATGGATTCAAGATGCCGGAAATGGCAGCCGAACTTAAGTCGCTGGGTCTGGACCGCGTGACGATTTCATTGGACAGCCTCGATCGCGACAACTTTGTCGACATAACAGGAGTCGACAAGCTCGACGAGGTACTCGCGGCTATCAAAGCTGCCAAAAGCGCGGGTCTCGAACCAGTGAAAGTGAACGCGGTCGTTGTACGCGGCAGGAATGACCACGAACTGGTCGATTTCGCGCGTTTTGCCCTTTCGGAAGGGATCTCGATGCGTTTGATCGAATTCATGCCTCTTGACTCGGGCCACGAGTGGAAACGGGAAATGGTCGTCCCGGGCAGGGAGATGTTCGAAACGATAAACGCAACGATCCCGCTGAGTCTTAAATCCGAATCGCGCGGAGCATCCACGGCATGGAATTATGGTTTTCAGGAAAGCGGCAGGGGCGAGATCGGAATAATCGCGCCTGTTACCGAGATGTTTTGCGGAGCCTGCTCGCGGATCCGGCTAACTGCCGACGGCCAGATCAGAACCTGCCTATTTTCGAACGTCGAGCACAATCTGCGTGATGTGGTCCGCAGTGGAGCCTCCCGCGCCGAGATCGTGGACTACATCCGCGGTGTAACGCTCACCAAAGAGGCTAGCCACCATATTAACGACAGTGATTTTGTCCAGCCCGAAAGAACGATGAGCTTTATCGGCGGATGATTTGGAACCCGTCTTGAACCATCACCGAATAAAACACTTAAACATTCGATTCTTCGGACTGTTTCGATTTCGTGCTGCCGAACTCGAAGTTTGAATTCGATATTTCTCTTTTCGCGAGTGTGATAGACGCGGACGCCGAGGATTCAGGCGCAGAACCCGATGCCTATGTCGAGCAGCAACCGGACGATGTAGGAAACGGTTTCGACCGTGAACTCGAGGCCGCCAAAAACCTGATTGCCGGTCGCGACGGGCCTGAAAAATGGGCTTCAGCGAATTGAAGATAAATTAAGGGGTCCGGGTCATCAATCCCGGCACGTTTTGTTTGCCCGCAAGCGCCGGTTCACCTAAACTCAATTCAAAGGATTTCGAATCGGCCTTTGAGCAAAAGGCGGGTCGTGTGCAGTGATTTTACGCGCTGGTGGGTTTTCGGGTGGAGCGGGAACTTTTCGGCACTGATTTCAGACGATCCTTTAAGGATCGGTATCACCGCGAGCGGCAAAACAAATCAGATGAATGAGGTAATACTTCTCGATATCGAAGGCACGACGACACCCGTCGATTTTGTCTATAAAACGCTATTTCCATATGCAAGGGAGCGGCTGCGGAATTTTATCGATGAAAATCGAGGAAGTTTGACCACCGAGGTACATCTTTTGACCGGCGAGTGCGATGACGACGGTTCATTTGAAGGTGAGATTACGAACACGGAATCGATTGCCGTTTACCTTGAGTTTTTGATGGACTCCGACCGAAAGTCGACACCGCTGAAGTCGATTCAGGGAAGGATCTGGAAGTCGGGATACGAGGACGGAACTCTTGTAGCCGAGGTATTCCCGGACGTTGCCCCCGCATTTGTACGATGGCGGGCAGAATCGCGAAAGATCGCGATATATTCGTCGGGAAGCGTGTTGGCGCAAAAGCTGCTTTTCGGACATACCCAGGAAGGCGATCTCACAAAATATATCGACGCTTTTTTTGACACTGGCCATAAAGCAGTTGCGAAGAGCTACGAGAATATCGCCGCTGAACTGGGTGTCGCGGAGAACGAGATCCTGTTTGTATCAGATTCGGTCGCCGAGCTCGATGCGGCGCGCCAGGCGGGTTGCAAAACACTGCTCGCGGTCCGACCCGGCAATGCCAGGGTCGCTGTCACGCATAAACACGACATGATTAACAGTTTCGACGAAATAGAGTAGAGGTGAATTAAATTGGAAAATTTGGAAACGGCAACGCTCGGCGGAGGGTGTTTTTGGTGTACGGAAGCGGTATTTGACGATCTGATCGGGGTCGTAGACGTCGTTTCGGGATACTCGGGCGGGCACAAAGAAAATCCGACGTATCAGGAAGTTTGTTCGGAAACGACCGGACACGCCGAGGTTGTGCAGATCAAATTTGATCCCTCGGTGACCACCTTCAAGGAAATCCTGCAGGTGTTTTTTGCGACCCATGACCCTACAACGCTGAACCGGCAGGGAAACGATGTCGGTAAATCGTATCGCTCAGCCATCTTTTACCACTCCGACGAACAGAAAAGGACCGCAAAGAATCTGATCGCCGAGATCGAAGAGGACGACGTCTTTGGGGCACCGGTCGTCACGGAAGTCACCGAGTTTACGAATTTCTATCCCGCCGAGGATTATCACCAGGAATACTATGCAAAGAATCCGAACCAGGGCTATTGCGCCGCGGTAGTCGGGCCGAAGGTGGCAAAATTCAGGAAGGTGTTTGCGGACAAGCTCAAGACTGAATAAGGATTCAGGATTCAGGATACAGGATTCAGGAGACAAATTTTCTCGGAGATCAACGGCAATCCGGCGGGCGTCGATTTTTCGCCCTCTCCCTGACGACCGATAGCCTGACAAGATTTGCGTGGGCCTTGGCCGGGGCGACTTTTGTGCCGGCAAGGCGTCCCCGCGGCCATCTAAAACGGGTTAATCGAAACCCGCGACAAAATCCTTCCGTAAGAACCTAAGAGTTTTTCGGGAGGTTTTTTTATGCAAGGTCTTCGTACTCGTTTTACCTGGATAGTCGCGCTTGTCTTTTGTTTGTCTGTGGCAGCCTGCGCGCAAACCGCGACCGCCGGAAACGAACGTTTGCTGGTGCTCAACAAGGCGGGAAATTCACTCTCGGTTCTTAACCCCGACGATTTTTCGCTTCTCGGCACCGTGCCCGTCGGAGAGGGCCCCCACGAAGTAGTGGTCTCGGCGGATGGTACGACCGCGTATGTCACCAATTACGGCGCGAGAACTGCGGGTAATTCGCTTTCGATTATCGATATTAAATCGATGAAGGAAACGAAAAGGGTCGACCTGGGGCCTCTTTACCGGCCGCACGGCATCAAGTTAATCGGCGGAAAGGTCTATTTTTCGGTGGAGGCGAATAATGCGATCGCGCGGTACGATCCCGTTGCGGGAAAGGTCGATTGGATCATGGGAACAGGGCAGCTGGGTTCGCACATGGTTGTCGCCACCGGTGACGAGAGATATTTTTACACTCCGAATATTGGGTCCGATACGGTCACAATGATTTCGAGCGGCGGTCCCGGGAGACGGCCCGGGATAGATCACATTGCGGTCGGCAGACAGCCCGAAGCGATCGATCTTTCACCCGACGGCAAAGAGGTCTGGGTTGGTTTGAACCTCGATCAAGCGATCGACGTGATAGACACCGCGACAAAAAAGGTAACGAACCGGATAAAGCTGAGCGAAAGGCCCTATCGTGTTGTATTTGCGCCCGACGGCAAAAAAGCATACGCGACCATTTTTGCTACGAAAGAGGTCGTTGAAATCGATAGATCGACAAAAAAGATCCTGCGTACGCTGACGCTCGAGAACCGTGCGTTCGGTATCACATTCACAAAAAACGGCCAATTCGCGTTTGTAACGACCATTCAGGAAGACGGGTTTGTAAAGATCGATCTGAATAGCCTGAAGGTCGTCGCGAAGGGAACGGCGGGAGCAGGTCCGGACGGAATAGCCGTAACATTCTAAGTGCTGAGTGCTAATGATTGCGAATGCCGGTTTTTGTTAATTATTCAAGCTTCTTTCAATACTTGAAAGGACCGAATGGTGTAGACTCCGCTTGTTCAACAGACGATTAGTTAAATTCCGCACAGGACTATGAAGATTTCAATACTATTGCTTATTGCCGCGTTTGGGGTTACAGGCGTTCCTGGTCAGTCGCCGAAACCACTCGACGGCCAGGACGATTATGAGGCGAACGCCGCCTACCCGTTTGGGCGTTTGAATCCGGAAGCGCCTCCGGAAACAAAACAGTTTTCCTTTATCGTCGGCGTGTTCGATTGCAAAGACCGGATCCTGAACCCTGCGGACGGCAAATGGTACGACATGACCGCGGTCCGTCGTGCGGAGTATGTTCTCAACGGCCATGCAATTCAGGATAAGAATTACACGAACATCCTGACGAGCACCAACATAAGGATCTTCGATCCGGTCAATAAACATTGGGTCGTTTCATACTTCAAGGCTCCATTCGGCGTCGGTGTCTGGAAAGGCGCGTTCTCCGACAGCCGGGTCGAGCTAACCCAGGGCGACGAGAAGAATGGAAGCCGGCTTTCGTTTTTCGACTATTCCGAAGAGGGATATAACTGGAAGGGCGAGAGTGTAAAGGAAGGAAAGGCGTCGCCATTTTGGGAGTTCAGGTGTACGAGAAGAAAATCGCACTAGAAAGATGGTCGCATGAGATGCGTAACGGATTTGGAGAAAACTATGCATAGAGTCTTTATCCCGGTTCTTTTTATAATCGCGGGCGCACTTTCCGGTATCGCTCAGGAGCCAGCGCCGCCCACGAAGGTAGACCGGCCCGTTTTGAATTCTTACGAGCCTGATGCAGAAAATCCGTTTGGCAGCTTGAACCCAAAAGCGCGTGTCGAAACCGCGCAATTCGAATTTATGGTCGGCACATTTGATTGCACCGATCTCATACGGGAACCAAGTTCGGGAAAATGGTACGAATCGAAATCGGTCTGGACC
>JAOTWT010000441.1 GCA_029862725.1 Acidobacteriota bacterium
GGTTACTTGCCGACGCTGCCCGGAAAAAGACCGTGCAGGGCTTTCACGCGTAATTTTCTTTTCTCTGATTATTGTCTTTGCTTCGTTTGACGAGATGAAGGGTTTAGATTGATCGATTGTTTCGGTCGAGATCTTTTCCAGCAGTCTCGCGATGTGGGACGCATTGCGATACCTGTCTGTCGGGTCTTTTTCCAGGCACTTTGCGACCAGCTCCTCTAATTCCGCAGGCACATTTGGATAGATTTCTTTTAACGGCGCCGGCTCGGCATGGATTATCTTGTGAAGGGAATCTATCGCAGAATCGGCCTCGAACGCTTTTCTCTTTGCTACAGCCTCGTAAAGAACGCAGCCCAAAGCAAAAATATCCGAACGCTCGTCTATATCACGTTTTCCCTGAGCCTGCTCGGGGGACATATAGCCCAATGTTCCCAGAATCACCCCCGATCTTGACTTATGCTGCTGCAGAATATGGAGTTCGTGCTCCGTGTCAGTCAGTTTTGCCAGGCCAAAATCGAGGATCTTTGCGTAACCGTCGTTTGAAACCATTATGTTCTCGGGTTTCAGGTCGCGGTGAATGATCCCGGCGGCATGTGCTTTGGCAAGCCCTTTGGCAGCCTGCGCGAGGTACTTGAAAAGCTCAGTGGTTGAAGTCTTGTCCGAATAAATCAGATTATCCAGGGTCTTTCCTTCAACGAATTCCATTGAGATGAAATGCAATGTCTCATCTTCTTCATCGGTGAATTCGTCGAACTCGTAGACTGTCAGAATATGCGGGTGATTGAGAGCCGATGCGGCCCGGGCTTCGTGCATAAACCTCTGAACACGATCCCTGTCCCTGACTATTTCGGACGCCAGGACCTTGAGCGCGACAGGGCGCGCGAGCCGGGTGTCGGTTGCAAGATAGACGGTCCCCATCCCGCCGATACCGAGGATTTTTTCAACCCGATACCGCCCGATTTTCTTATTTACAAGGCTCCCCGGAATTTCCCTTTTTTTGGCAAGCAATTTAGCGGCAAGATCATCCGGCGAACCGTCTATAAAACTTGCCGGGTTATTATCAAATGAGAGCAGCGACTCAATTTCTCTTTTAAGTTCGAAATCTCCCCCGCATTCTTCTTCCAGGAAATGAGGCCGCCGATCGGGATCGAGCTCTAATGCAGCATGATAGATCTTTTCAGCTTTTTTGAACCGTTCGGAATTCATATCGGGGCACGCGTTTTAATTTTGGATAGTACGGTAAGAAGCTAATTCCTGCCGATCATTATGATCGACGGTTCGGACCTGTTCCGGAATTTCTTATCTTTTCAGGTAACTCATGAAATTCTGGCTCATCTTTCAGAAAGCCATACCTCCGATTCACGATTCAGGGAAGCCGACCTTCTTCAGCAGCTCGATAAATGCCGGTTCCTTCCGAAGCGGGTCGTATAACCGATTGGTTTTAAATGACGTGACCCCCACCGACCGCATTTCATACAGCTTGTTCAGTTCGGCAATAGCCTTGTCATTTTCACCCATCTCAATAAAGTACATTGCATTGAGGGATGCATCGCCTTCATAGCGAGATGCGCTATCGACCGATTCGACCAAAGCCTTGAGGTAATTCTTCCAACCGCCCTCTTCAAAGGCCTTCCGAAGGCTTGAAGCTAATTCTGACTTCCCGCTGAGCTCCAACGCCCTGAGATTTGTTTTAACACATGCTTCGTAGTCTTTCTTTGACAGATACAAACTGGCAAGATCGGCGTAAGTCACCGGATAGTTCTCATCAAGCTCTATCGTTGTCTTTAGCTGCGCCTCTGCTTCGTCAAATCTCCCGGCGTTGGTAAGTAGTCCGCCGTATACGCGATTAAATGTCAGAAATAGCGGATCAATCTCCAGCGCCCGTTTGATCTCCCTGATCGCCTCATCGTGTCGACCAATACTGCTAAGGAGTTCGGCGTACCACATATGGGCAATTCCGTATTCGGGGTCCAACTCGAGCGCCCGCTTAAATTCACGTTCGGCACCTTCGAAGTCGAAATCGTAACGATAAAGAACATTTCCAAGGGCGCTGTGAGCCTGCGCCAGGTTGCCGTTGAGTTCCAGCGCCTTCTCTGCCGCCGCGCGCGCCTTTGGCATCGTCGCTTTGGGCGTAGACACACCGTAAATTGAAAGGAGTCCGTATGATTCTGAAAGTCCCGTATAGGCAAGCGCGAATCTCGGATCCGCATCTATTGCCTTTTCAAAGAACTCGAGCGATTTTTCGAGATCCTTCCCGGTTCGTTTTTCCCAATAAAATCTACCCTTTAAGTACAAATTGTAGGCTTCGCTGTTTTCCGTATAGTCCGTTGCTACCAGATCGCCGCCATTTCGCGACAGCTGGCTCTTGATCCTGGCCAGCACGTCCCTGGTGATTTCCCTCTGAAGCGCCACCAGCTCACCGGAGTTTCGCCGGTACCTGTTTCCCCAGATCGTCGTTTCGGTCTTGGGATCGACGAGCTCGAGGTTGAGGGTCAACTCATCGCCGCGCTGAACGACACGGCCGGTCAGGATCGCCTGAACGTCCAATTCCGATGCGATTTTCTTCGCGTCAAATTCTTTACCCTTAAAACGGAAAACCGAAGAACGGGCCTTCACCTTCAGATTGGGAACACCGGAGAGACTGTTGATCAGCGTCTCGGTCATTCCGTCCGAAAGATAATCGCTGTCTTTATCTCCACTCTCGTTGACGAAGGGCATCACCGCGATCGATTCAATCTGTTCGTTGCCAGCCGAAGAGTAAAACCAGTAACCGATGCCAAATGCGGCGATTGCCAGAATCGAAACTATGCCCAGCGCCAACTTGCCGAGTCCTGATTTCTTGATGGTGATACTGTCATTGGCTCCCGACGCGGTGGTCTGTTTTGCTTCCGCAGCCGTTGTTGCCTTGAAAACCTGAGTATCCTGTTGTTCACGATCCGGATGGACGGTCTTGTCGAGTTTCTCCTGAATCGCAAGGTCTTCTCTGAGCTCCTTCAGGTCGGCGAGCAGGCCTTTGATCGTCTGATAGCGCTCGTCGCGGTCCTTTCTCAAGGTCTTGTTTATGATCTTCCTTAGATCCGCAGGCACATCTTCATTGCTAAGACGCTTGGGTTCCTTGTTGAGAATCGAACCAATGATCTCCAGGGGACTCTCACCGTCAAAGGGAAGCTCACCCGTGATCATTTGA
>JAOTWT010000442.1 GCA_029862725.1 Acidobacteriota bacterium
GACCGTACTGAACCGAACTCGTGTCCAGGTCGGGCCCAAACATCAAGCCCCCGAAAACAAAGGCGAGTGCGCCGATTATCGCGAGAGACACGCTTCCGGAGAACCGCCAAATTAAAAAGCCTGCCGGTACGGCGAGCAAAAAGGTAATCGAATCATGTGTTCTTCCTGAAGGCATATGCGCGTAGCGCCTATCTTAAGTTCCAAGTTCCAAGTTTCGAGTTCCAAGTTCCAGATCTCAGGTTCCGGGTTTCAAGTCTCACGTTTCAGGCATGTTTCGTTCCTTACGAAAACTTGTCGAATAATGGCCCCGGAATCAGAAGCTATCGGAGGTTTAGACGCGAATTCAGGTCATCCAACTTGAAACTTGAAACTTGAAACTTGAAACTAGCTGATGTGATGTTTTTCAGAAGCCTCAAGACAACGCTCGAGATGATCAAATTCGAGCATACCTTATTTGCCCTCCCGTTCGCATTTCTCGGCGCGATTCTCGCCGCCGACGGCATACCGGAGTGGCGTCAGATTCTCTGGATTACAGTCGCGATGGTCGGTGCGAGGAGCGCCGCGATGAGTTTTAACCGGATCGCAGACCGGAAAATCGATGCCGAAAACCCAAGGACTGCGGGTCGCGAACTCCCGACCGGTAAGCTCTCGGTCGGATTCGCGTGGACATTCATGATCGTTTCCTGTTTGGTATTTCTAGTTGCTGCGTTCATGTTAAACCGCCTGACGCTGATCCTCTCACCAGTCGCGCTTTTGAGCGTTCTCGGCTATTCGTACGCAAAACGGTTTACGTCATTCGCGCATTTGTTGCTCGGCTGGGCGCTTTCGATCGCGCCGACCGGTGCCTGGATCGCGGTCCGCGGAACACTCGATTCCGAAGTGCCGATTCTCATTTCTCTTTTTGTGATGATGTGGACTGCGGGATTTGACGTGCTTTACGCCTGCCAGGATTACGAATACGACAAACAAAAAGGCCTCCGTTCGATACCGGCCAGATTCGGCATCAAGGGCGCCCTGATGATCGCGCGTTTATTCCACTTTCAGGCATTCTTCGTACTCTTGTTTTTGTTTATAGTGACCGGGATGAGCTGGGTAGCTTTGATCGGCGTACTCGGCGCGGGCTCCCTTATGTTCTACCAGCACACCCTCGTAAAGGCCGATGACCTCTCGCGTATGAATGCGGCGTTTTTTACGGCGAATGCATTTGTAAGCGTTATCCTGCTGGCGGGTTTCGGGGCAGCGGTCTTCGTTCGGTGAGCATGAAGGCCGGTGACCAACCGGGGAGGTCTCAAAAGGTCAATTTTTCCTGATGCGTAAACGCATATTGTCACCATTGCATCGTTTTGTAAATCCTTTTTTTGTAAGGTTTACCACGAGGGATATTTCCAAAGGGAATTGAATTTTCGGATGGAGACGAAAATGGGCAGAAAGCCAATGTGGATCAGGATATTTCGATCATCTTGCCCAACAACTCTTTAAGCAATTTTGCCGCGAGCGCACCCGTGATTTCGCTTACATCCCGCGTCGGATTGTACTCGACCAGATCTGCTCCCACGATCTCACCGCTAATGGCCGCGATCGAATTAATCACATCACGTGATGTAAGCCCTCCGGGTTCCTGATGGGAGACACCGGGAGCGAATGCCGGGTCGAAGACATCCATGTCGATCGAAATATACAAAGGGTTCTCGAATGCAGGTATTTTTTCAGCTGCAAATTCTCTCGCCTCGATAACCTCAACACCGAACTTTTCAACCTGTTCCCTTTGGTGGTCGCTAAGCGTCCGAATTCCAACCTGAACCAGACGCGATGCATGGCCGCCTTCCATTATCCTCGCGAATGGGCAAGCATGCGAGTAGCGGTCACCATCGAAGTCCTCATAAAGATCCGTATGCGCGTCGAAATGGAGCACGTCGAGCCTGGGATAAACCGACGCGTGGGCTTTTACGACCGGGAAAGTGACGGAATGATCGCCTCCGAGCGTGACAACCCGGCCCTTCTTTAGATTCTTCCTTGTGATCTGTTCGATCTCGAAATACTCGACAATTTCAAAATCGCCCGCATCCTCGACCAGTTCCGATTCGGTGTCGACACCGTTTTCCGCGAAATAGTTGGAGGCGTCGGAGTGGTATACCTCCCTGATTATTTCGGGCGCTTCCGCCGCGCCTTCAAGGAACGAGGATTTATCGTCATAGGGGATGCCTTGGATTACGATGTTTTTCATTGATCAATTTTCAATTATCCGTTGTCGTCTCTCTGTCTTGAAATATAAAGTTACGCCTTTAGGCGTGACTACTTATGTGACTGCATTGGAATTGCGTACAAATCATCCGTTGGACTACGCAACTAAAGCCGCGAAATCCGGCAGAACTGCTGACGACCGACCACTGAATCACTAACCGCCTTCCCTACTTGTACTTATCATTGAGTCCAATCTTCGCCTTGATCATCGGACGAATCTTCTCAAGCCTCACAGCTTTTGTGGCTTCGCGCTTTGCGTCGGAGATGTACTCGGCATATTCACGCTGCTTTCCAGGCGTTATTTTTTCGAAAGCGTCACGGAGTTCAAGATCCCCGGAAAAAGCTGACTTGAGTTCCGGGGGCAGGCTCAGGCTTTTTTTCTCCGGCTTTATTTCCTTTCCCGCCTTTGAATTGGCGATCGCTTCCTTTAGATATTTCAGTATCAGCTTTTTGTTGATTTCATTCCCCGATTCAAACCGCCACTGCCTCATCCCCTTTGTTTTTCCTTCCTGGGCATTGATGAGCACCTTTTCAGTATCTCTTAAAAAAGCGCCCTGGAAGAACCAGATCCCGAAGTACGACTTAAACGAACCGATTCCGGCCACGTTCTTTCCTTCGATTGTATAAACGGGAGCGCCCCACTTGACAGTCTCATGTAATTCGGTCGCAAGAATTATTTCTCTCAGCCGCGCGAGTTCACCAGGGTACATCGTCTCGCTCGCAAAGAATTCATCGGCGGTCTTGAATCTCTTCATAATACTTCACGCATAAACCCTTATTATTTCTCCGCTCCGACGGCCCTCGACACTTCGTACGTAGCCGTTGACCATTCTTTTCATCGGGACCGGATTGTGACCCGGAAAAAAGTCCCGGTAATCCTCTTCCGAATTCTCGACGAGTCCGGATGCGACGGCATTGATTCTGAGTCCTCTTTCCAGC
>JAOTWT010000031.1 GCA_029862725.1 Acidobacteriota bacterium
GCGCGAGATGATCGCATTGATCATCGCCGATCCGGAAACCCTTCGGAACCTTGATAGTTACGTCGCCAAGCTGAACGCCCTCGCCGACCCCCGTTCAATAGACGAAGCCGCCGCCGAAGAGATAATAAAGACAGCAAAACCTATTTACTGGATCACCGCCGGACTCCATTCGACCGAATTTGGTCCTCCCGAGACTTCGCTCGAAATAGCCTACCGGCTTGCAGCGGAGGAACGGGAACTCTTTAAAAACATCCGATCCAATGTGATCACGATGATCACGCCGGTGTTCGAAGTGGATGGACGAAACCGTTCGACCGAGTGGTTCAAACGCCACGGCAAGGGACATACGAATGCCTACGACCGGCCGCCGACGAGCCCTCCTTTCTGGGGTCACTATACCTTCCATGACAACAACCGCGACGGCATCGGCCTCACCCAACCGATGACAAAGAACTTCCTTAAGGGGTTTCTAAAATATAAGCCTACACTTTCGCTCGACCTGCATGAGTCGGTGCCATATCTCTATGTCGCGACTGGGACCGGACCATACAACGAGATGGTCAGCGCGACGACAGTCTCGGAATGGGCCTCGATCGCAAACTATGAGGTTTCGCGTTTGACGGGCATGGGACTCCCCGGCGTATGGACGTGGGGCTTTTACACCGGCTGGTTTCCCGGCTATATGCTTTGGATGACAAACAACAGGAATTCCAACGGGCGTTTCTACGAGACATTCGGCAACGGCAGCTCGGAAACGATGAAACGGGATCTCGGCGACAGTCGTTACGCCGGCGACAAGGTCATCGAAAAGACATGGTACCGCCCGAGTCCGCCCTCGGAAGAAACGCTCTGGTCGATGCGGAACAACGTCAACTACATGTCGAGCGGTGTTTATGTATCGCTCGAATACGCCGCGCGAAACGGTAAGGAGCTGGTCGGAAACTTCTATTCGAAAAGCGCCGAGGCAATTCGAAAAGGAAAAGACAAGGGCGTCAATGCGGTCGTTATCAAACAGTTACAGCGAGACCGCGGCGCAGCGCGCGAAGTGATCGACCTGGTTATCGAACAGGGAATCGAAGTCAGCATCGCCGCCACCGACGGGGAATTCGGAAAGACAAAACTGACAAAAGGCGATGCGGTCATAAAACTCGACCAGCCATATGGTCCGCTTGCAAAAAACTTGTTTGAAAACCAGAAGTTTCCGGAGAATGCGAAGGTGCCGCCCTACGATGATGTGGCGTGGACACTCGGCCTGACACGCGGTGTTACCACCTCGCTGGTCAGTGACGAAAAAATTCTTGAACTTGCGGTCACCAAAGCCGCGTCAGGAAAAGACGTGTTCCAGACACGCGACATTCCGTCCGCATCCCGTAACGGCTACTACGTCGTTACGCACAAAGGGCAGGAGGGGATCGGCGAACTTCGCTTTGCGCTGCCGGCTGCCGAGATGAAGGCGTTGTCGGTGGATACAAAAATAGGGAAGAAATCCTATTCGGCCGGGACGATTTTTATAAAGGGATCGACCGTCGATGCGGCCGGGCTTTCGAAAGTGGTTAACCGAACGCTCCTGGATATCGAGACCGCGCCGGAACTACCCGAAGCCCGAATGATCGATCTTGATGTGCCCAGGATCGGCCTACTGCACAGTTGGCTTTCGACTCAAAACGCCGGTTGGGTAAGGTACACGCTCGACCAATCAAGGGTCCCTTACAAGATCATCGAAAAGACGGAGCTAAGGGCGGGAAATCTTCGCGCTAAGTATGACGTCATACTAGCGCCCCATTTCGGAAGTTCTTCTCTCAAGAATTACATCACCGGAATCGACAAAAAATGGAGCCCCCTTGCCTATACCAAGACCGCACAGACACCCAGTCACGGGCAGATCGTTAGCTCGGAAGACATCACGGGCGGTTTCGGTTTTGAGGGCCTCAAGGCGCTTGACGAGTTTATAAACGCCGGAGGAACCTTCGTAGGTCTTGCTTCCGGCGGAGTATTCGTTACCGACAGCGGAATCGACCGGGATATCTCGATGACAACACCAAGTATCAACACACCGGGTTCGGTTGTAGCGATGAAGATCACCGACAGTTCGTCTCCTCTGACCTTTGGTTATGAAGAGATGACGCACGCTTTTCGCGGCAATACCCCTATTTACAGGGTCGGTAAAGACGATTACCGGTTCGTGGTCGCCCAATTCGGGACCAAAGAACTCCCGCGAAGGCCTTGGGAAAAGAAAGAAACTGAGAAAAAGAAGGATGAAAAAGCTCCTCCGCTGGTGCTATCGGGAGGTATTTTAAGCGGGAAGAATGACTTAAACGGGGCACCGGCAATACTCGAGAATTCGGTTGGCGAAGGGCAGGTGATTCTTTTCGGCTGGAATCCGATGCACAGGCACTTGAACCACCACGATCATGCCTTTGTTTACAACGCTCTTATCTTCTGGAACGACCTCAGGTAGAGAGGGCCGGAGAGCGGCGGTAGGGCATGAGAGCCTGAGGGCGGACGACGCAAAGCATCGTCCGCTCATTTTTTTTGGCCTTAGGACGATTTTTGGTGAGAGTACCCAAATCCATCCCTTTGCTTTCGCCACGTTTTCAACAAGCGAAATGTTTCGCGGATCGTGTGGACGAATCCACGGACCGTATTGCCCCTTTTTGCTAAACGCTTTGTTTTCAATCACAAATTCCCGGTACGAATATTGCACAAATTTGTGGTGGGTTACGGAAATCGTCTGAATTCGGCGGCATTTTCGGAGGGATCATGGACGAGAAATTTAAAAACCGGGAAGAAGGGGGGAAGGCATTGGCAAATGCGCTCGCGTCTTACAAAGATCGTAGAGATACGATCGTATTGGCGCTGCCGCGCGGCGGAGTGCCGGTAGCCTTCGAAGTGGCCAAAGCTCTGAACCTTCCGATTGATGTTTTTGTTGTTCGAAAACTGGGCGTGCCGGGTAGGAGCGAGTTGGCCTTCGGTGCCGTGGCGTCGGGCGGATTCACGGTGTTTAACGAGGACATTGTAAGGGCGCTTGCGTTGTCCAATTCGACTATCGAGGATGTAATCAAAACGGAATCGGCGGAACTTGAAAGGCGATTACGCACCTACCGGAGTGATCGTCCGCCACCGGAACTCGCCGGCAGAACGGTAATAATCGTCGATGACGGCCTGGCAACCGGAGCGACAATGAGAGCCGCAGTTGAGGCAGTACGCCGCCAGGGACCGAGCGAGATCGTCGTTGCGGCTCCGGTTGCGTCAAGGGCAACGTGCAAGGAACTCGAAAATGACGGCGTCGACCATTGTATCTGTGTCCGGACTCCCGAACCCTTCTACGGTGTCGGTATCTGGTATACGGAATTCACTCAGACCACCGATGAAGAGGTCTGTCGTCTGCTCGAAAAGCCCTCGACGCCTAAAGTTTCTGAATTCAGAGCTTAGAGACCTAAGGAGAATTTATGAGAACGCTTGGTATATCGCAACAAGAAGCCACCAATGTCTTGGTCCGGGATGTTATCGGGAGCGAGGCATATCGTTTGAGAGCGGGCGACTCTGACGGGTACGACCCCCTGATCGATTTTATCGGAAACTCACGGTTTGTGCTCCTCGGCGAGGCATCGCATGGCACACATGAGTTCTATCGCGAGCGGATTCAGATTACAAAAAGATTAATCCAGGAAAAAGGCTTTACCGCAGTGGCTGTCGAAGCGGATTTTCCTGACGCCTACAGGGTCAACAGGTACGTGCGCGGAGAAGGCTGCGACTCAGACGCTGAAGAGGCGCTTCGGGGGTTCGAGCGTTTTCCCGCGTGGATGTGGCGAAATGCCGATGTGTTGGATTTTGTCGGATGGCTAAAGGCTCACAACGATGACCTTTCGGCGGACAACCGGAAGACCGGGTTTTACGGGTTGGATCTTTACAGCCTTCACAGCTCGATTGACGCCGTTCTCGATTATTTGGATCGCGTAGACAGACGGGCGGCCGACCGCGCCCGGGCCCGGTACTCGTGTTTTGACCTGTACGATTCCGATACCCAGGCTTACGGGCGTGCGGCAGCCTTGGGGTTGGGAAAATCATGTGAAATCGACGTCGTGAACCAGCTTCTTGAGCTGCACAGCCGGGCCTCAGAACTTTTCCTAAAAGATGGCCGCGCCGCCGAAGAGGAGTTTTTCTTTGCGGAACAGAACGCTCGACTCGTCAAGAACGCTGAGCGGTACTACAGGACGATGTTCCTGAGCGACGTATCATCTTGGAACCTTCGTGATCGCCACATGATCGAGACGCTGGCGTCGCTGGACGGACACCTTTCCGAACCGGGCAGTCCGGCGAAAATCGTCGTTTGGGCACACAATTCACATTTGGGGGATGCCAGAGCCACGGATATGGGCCGCTACCGCGGAGAGTGGAATTTGGGGCAGCTCGCACGCCAATTATATTTGGGTCAAACCGTTTCTATCGGATTTACCACAAACCGCGGGACCGTAACCGCGGCAGCGAACTGGGGAGGCGATGCCGAGCGGAAAGCTGTTCGTCCTGCTTTTGTCGGCAGCTTTGAGAACATGTTCCATGAGACAGAGATCGATAGATTTTTGCTTCTATTTCAAGCGGGCGGACATGCGGCGACTGCTCTGAACACAAGCCTCCTGGAGCGTGCGATCGGAGTAATTTACAGGCCCGAAACGGAGATGGAAAGTCACTACTTTCACGCAAATCTTGCGAAACAGTTTGATGCCGTGATCCATATTGATGAGACCCGAGCGGTTGAACCGCTAGATCGGAAGTCGGTTTGGGACGCCTTGGAAACACCGGAGACTTTTCCGACCGGCATATAAGAGGAGTAGATGAAACAACACATTTGCGGGTGTACAGATGAAAACGCGGATCTTAAGCATTCTGACTGAGGCGGGATTTCTTGTTTGTCTGATTCCATTTTGGTTTGCGGGCGCCGCCGACTGACAGTATCGGGCATAATGCCGGACCGAAGGCCTTTTTCTCGGCATTTGCAAACGGCACCGTGCAGAAGCGAAAGACGCCGCACTCAACACAGGATCCGGCATCCGCGGCACAAGGTCCCGATCAGAAACCGGGCGAGGTGCCTGACAGGGCAAAGATAGATTGGAGGCTGTAGTGACAACCGGTCCTACGCAAACAGAAAACGTGCCGATCACAGGAGGCGGCATCCGCGCCAAGGATGACCGCGCGGGTGTAAATTGGCGGGTGAAACCGCATCACGAAAGAATCGGCGGGA
Organism: Acidobacteriota bacterium; assembly: GCA_029862725.1. Taxonomy (GTDB): domain Bacteria; phylum Acidobacteriota; class Blastocatellia; order Pyrinomonadales; family Pyrinomonadaceae; genus Aridibacter. Next base: position 5,240 of record JAOTWT010000031.1, read on the forward strand.
GAATTTATCATGTCTGCAGTAACAGAAAAAGTAATTGTCTCGAAAGAGATCGATATCGAATTGGAGTCAGAGACTCTTAAAGGGGAATTGTGCATACCCGCAGGGGCAAAGGGACTGGTTCTTTTTGCCCACGGATCTGGAAGCAGCCGTTTCAGCCCTAGGAACAAGTTCGTTGCCCGGACGATCCAGGAAAAAGGGGTGGCGACCTTGCTTTTCGATCTCCTGACACCGGACGAAGAGGAACTCGACCGTAAGACGCGCCACCTTAGGTTCGACATCGGGCTTCTGGCGCAAAGGCTGATTGCGGCTACGAAATGGATAGGGGAGGTCGATGAAACGCGTGAGCTCCGCATTGGATATTTCGGATCAAGCACGGGCGGCGGTGCGGCATTGGTCGCCGCGGCCGAACTGGGCGAGGCGGTCGGTGCGGTTGTTTCACGAGGCGGAAGGCCTGATTTGGCCGGAAGCGCGCTATCAATGGTCACGGCTCCCGTGCTGCTGATTGTTGGCGGCAATGACCCAACCGTAATTCGTCTTAACAATGAAGCGGCCGGGCATATGAAGTGTGAGAACGAACTCAGGATAATTCCGAATGCGACACACCTTTTTGAAGAGCCCGGTGCGCTTGAAAGCGTTGCGGGAATAGCAGCTGAGTGGCTAAGAGAAAAAATCGGGTAATAACTAGACTGCAATCCGATGGATCAAAAAGTCGCGTTCGTGCGCTGAAAATCTCGCGGTTTTAGGCGGGACAATGCGATTGGCGGCGTTGATAGTCGGGCCTTGGTCCGGCACGGGGATTGCGGGTTTGTTTGCTGCGAGCCTCTCTTCGGGTCGTTCGGATATCCAGGATCGGCTCTGGCGAAGGAGTCAAACGATGACAGAAGAAATACCAAGAACTGAATGGAAGGCGTTTTTCAATGACTTGAGTAAACGGCGGTTTGAGTGGCGTACGAAGGTTGAGGTTTTGGGATCTATCGGGGATCAGATTCTGACTCAAGAACTTCCTCTGAATGGGATCACCGTCGAGGAAGGAAAAGTCGGGACAATTGTCGAAATCATCGTGGGGTTTGATGAAGACAATCATCAGACCCACACGATCGCAGATCCTCAAAGGATAAATTATATGGCCGAAGAAGCCGGGGTGGCCGGTGTCGTTGAGATCGTTGAAGGAGACGGCACGAGGACGATGGTTCACATCATCGAACCGCTGCCATTCAAAATAGGTGCTTTACGGGCACGGCAAATCGCAAAATCGGGATAGGATGAACAGATATTCGGTTTTGTTTCGGAGTTCGTCGTGCGACGCAATGCGAACCGGAATATCTGCTGCGATTTTGTTGGAGAATAATGGAAACAAACGGTCAATCGACCTTTCTTTTAAATACAACGGAAGAACTTAGGTGGTCGAACGATAGTGGCAACATTACTCAAAAGACCTAACGGAACCGTTGGTTTGTTCACATTCTCCAATGTTGGAACGAGTCGTAATATGAGCAATTACGGCTCTTTTTTTGTGTGCCTGTTTACCTCGCCATCGACTTTCCGTTTGCACTCGATTCAAAAAATGTTTGTAATGATCCGGCACGGGTTTGAGTTATGAAAAAGGTTGTGACATCGAGCCAAATGGGAGAAATCGACCGTCTGACGACGGAAGAATTCGGGGTGCCCTCACTGGAGTTGATGGAAAACGCGGCACGCTCGGTTTTTGAGGCGATAGTGGGCGAATTGGGCGGCACCGTCAAAGGCAAGCAAGCTGTCGTATTGTGCGGGAGGGGAAATAACGGGGGCGACGGGGCCGCAGTCGCGAGGATGCTTGCGAATGCTGGCGCTTCGGTCCATGCGCTGTTGATAGGACGTGTTTCCGGTACGAGCGGTGATGCGCGTATCAATTTTGACCGATATCTGGACGAATGCGGGGTCGCAAAATCCGATTTTGAGATCGGTTCGATCGAAGAGATAGAGGCCGTTTGGGCGGGATTGGAATCGTCGGATTTCAGGGTTGACGTGATTGTGGATGCGGTTTTCGGTACCGGTCTGACCCGTCCGGTTGAGGGCATTTACAAGAAGTTTCTCGCATCTCCTTTGAAATATGCCCGACACAGATCGGTCCTGCTTGTTTCGATAGATCTTCCTTCCGGGATTGACGCCGACAAATGCGAGACAATTGGTTTCAACTTCAAACCGGAACTGACCGTCACGTTTACTTCCCCCAAAATGGCCAATGCGATGACCCCCGCCGCCTTCGAACAAGGCAGGCTCTTTGTAAGGGAAATCGGTTCCCCTTGTGAACTCATCGAACGAGCGGATTCGAGTATCTTTATGGCCGACGAATTCGATGTAACCGATTGGCTCAAGGCGACCGAGTTTACACACGGGTCTTACAAAAAAAAGAGGGGCGCAGTCGTCATCGCGGCCGGTTCCAAGGCATACGCGGGTGCTGCGGTGCTTGCGGCAAACGGTGCGATCAGAAGCGGGGCGGGAATCGTGACGGTTGCAGTGCCGGAAATCGCCCATCCGGCCGTCTCGGAGCGTGTGCTTCCCGAGGTCATGGTGAGAGCCGTTTCCGCTTCGGAGGCGGGAACCCTTACACCCAAGTCGCTCGACGAGATAACGGATCTCAAATCTACTGCGGATGCGTTTTTAATCGGGTGCGGGATAACGAGGGAACCGCCCGCTGCTGAGTTCGTAAAGCGTGCTGTCGCCGAACGGGAGCTCCCGTTGGTAATCGACGCCGACGGTTTGAATGCGATCTCGCCTCTTGAAAATATGGAATCGGGGCGATCTCCGATCGTCCTCACGCCGCACGAGGGAGAATTCAAGGGGCTGAGCGGGATTACCGGGGGGCTTCTCGCGGCCGACCGCATAAAGACCGTCCGGGAATTTGCGGTAAGACACAATGTGATCTGCGTCCTCAAGGGTGAGAGAACGATCACGGCATCGCCGGACGGGACTGTCGTGATCAATCAGACGGGGAATTCGGGGCTCGGAAAAGCGGGAAATGGGGACAACCTTGCGGGAATCATCGCCGGGTTTATCGCGCAAACGGAGGCTTTGCGGAGCAAGGCCCAGGAAGAAGATCCATTCAAAGATGTTCTCCGAGCGGTAGTTGCTGCGGTCTATCTCGCGGGACTTGCCGGCGATATCGCCGCACAGCGGTTTGGGAAAAGAGTGATGACGGCCTCGGATGTGCGGGATTCACTCGCGGCCGCATTTAAAGAGCTCACCGGCGTCAAAAGTCCATGATGTGGGAATCCCCGTTGTTCAGGTTTGAACTTGAGCCTATTCTCAGATGATGCCCGTGTTTGGGTTTGCCAGATCCAGTATGAATAAGAATTTCCTTTCAAGATCCCCGGAAGAAACGTTTCGCTTTGCGGAAAAGATGGGGGCGCAACTTACCGGGGGCGAAATAATCCTATTTGAGGGCTCGCTAGGTGCCGGGAAGACGCTTTTCACAAAGGGTCTGGCATCGGGCCTTGGTTTCGACCCGGACGAGGTCACGAGCCCGAGTTTTGCGCTTGTAAACCTGTACGAAGCGCGACTCGATGTTCATCACATAGACCTGTGGCGTCTCGATTCAGGTTCGGACCCGGCCTTTGCGGTCGGGCTTGAAGAAATCCTTGAAAACGAAAAGGCGGTCGCGGTCATCGAATGGTCGGAACGCCTGGAAGGATTTGATTTTGGGCGAGAGGTAATCGTAGTCGCGATCAGCGGGTCGGAAGAGTTTGAAAGGGAAATATCGGTAACACGTTCTAATACACGAAAAAAGGCCAAAGTATGATCAGGGTTTCAGTGTGTGCAGCAGTTCTCATCGTAGGCGTGGCGGTAAACCAGTTTTTAGTGCTGGGCGAGTCGGATCTGCCCGCATTGAAAAATCCAAAACTGATCGTCACAAAAAGCGAAAGAAAACTCGAGGTATTTGACGGCGAAGAATTGATCAAAACCTATCGAATTGCGCTTGGCTCTTCGCCCGTCGGCGATAAAGAGGTCGAAGACCCCGGAAGGCGGGTTCTATATTTTTACAAAAAACCCGCAAAGCAGCTTTTATCTTTCTCTGGGCTTGAGTTATCCGAATATCGAAGATGCAAAACGTGGGCTGGAAGGGAAATTGATCACACAGGAAGAGCATGATCAAATAGTCGCCGCGATCGATCAAAAGACGATGCCTCCGCAGAATACCGCCCTTGGCGGTGAGATCTATATCCACGGGAATGGCGATCTTGCGGATTGGACTGCGGGTTGCATCGCCCTTTCGAACTCCTCGATGAAGGAACTATTCGATGCGTTGCCAGTCGGTACGACAGTTCAAATCAATCCCTGATTCAATTTGCAAGGCGCTTGTAAAGTATACGGCAAATCAACATTTCGGCTTGACGAAACGAGTCGCAATTCAGATACTTTAAATAATTGTAAAGATTATAAGAAAGGAGTCTGTATAAATTATGCCTTATCCGGAAATGATGATCCAGGGAATGCGACAAGAACTCGCGAACCTCGGAATTGAAGAAACAAAAACGACTGAGGACGTTAAAAGCGCCGTTGAAAACACTGACGGCACACTGATGGTCGTGGTCAATTCGGTCTGCGGCTGCGCGGCCGGCGGAGTTAGGCCGGGAATCGCAATGGCGCTGGAAAATTCCGAGTCAAAACCCGATCGTTCGATCACGGTGTTTGCCGGAGCGGATATCGACGCGACGGAAACAGCCCGGGAACACTTTGCCCCCTATGCGCCTTCATCGCCCTCGATCGGTTTCCTGAAAAACGGGAAACTCGTAAAAATGTTCGAGAGAAAGGACCTTGAGGGTCGACCGCCGCAGGTTATAGCGCAGGAATTGGTTGCGGCGTTTGGTGAGGTCTGTGGAAAGACCGAAGCGGCAAATAATTAGGCAGAAAATACAATCGCGTTATGGGATGATCCGCCGTTTCGACGGCGGATTTTTCTTTGCCGGAAACAAATCCGCGTTTGCGGCGATAATTCTTACAACAACTATCTGCTTGCTCTTTGAGTGTTCAACAATGTAAAATAATGTTGATCAACGCTCCCGTTGATATTTGCGCAAAGAACATGTCAATAAGCCAACGAAAACACATCAGGCTCACTCTGAATATACCTGCGATCCGCCATACTCCCGAGGGCGAACGGCTCACCACGCTGCTTTATCAGATCAGTATCGGGGGGTGCTTTATAGAGTGGGATGAGAGTATTGAAGAACACGAAGAGTTTTTAATGGAGGTTCAGCTACCCGACAAAAACTGGCTTCCGCTGTGTTGCAAGGCTCTTTATCGATTTCCTGATGACGGTATCGGAGTCCAATTCCAGGACATCAGCGAGTTTGAACAGCAACTTATCGTGAAGGTCATGTCGAACAACCTGGAACTCGAGGGAATTCCAATGGAAGTCGACCCGTTTGCGCCGCCAAAGACTTTCATTGACAACGAGATAGTTGAAAAAAGAGGCTCCGGGAATGATTCGGAAATATCTGAGTCGGTCTAGGCGTTCTGCGCGAATCTGTTCTCCATTATCTGGATGAATGTGCCGGCTTGAATCTCCGACGCTTTCAAACCCGTGACCGCGGCGACCCGTTCGGCCGCAAATGCCCCGCACCGAAGCCCCTGCCTGAAGAAATTTAGGAGCCCCTCGGCCGAAGCCAGATCGTCAAACATATTTCCGGTAGTCATCGCCTGCGTCGCTTTTTCAATAAAGCCGTGCAGGCGTTTTGCCTGGGCGTCGAATGATTCCAGGAAGCAGACGTAGACGGCTGCGTATCGGGGAACAAGCTGGGCCGGATGCAAATCCCAGCTCTGGTAGAATCCGTTGATCTGTGAGTGCAAGATGTTATTAAAATGGCGGCGCCAGGCCTCCCTCACCGCCAACTGATTTTCGGCGATCTGTTCGATCGAAAGATTTCCGCTCCGGTGAACGGGGATCGGCATTTGGGTCGTCACCGAGTCCGAGAGCCTTATGCCAAGCGGCGCCAGCGAAAGCTGCATCACGTTTCTCGCAAAATCACAGGCTTGATGCCTGATGTGCTGGTGAACGGCCGCAATGCCGTATCTCGAAGTAAAGTCGAACGCCCCGAAATGCGCGGATGTACAACGTCCCCCGCATCCTTCCGCGATCTCGCGCAGGACCGGGAGCGCTTCCAGCGTTTCGACCACAATCTCGATACCGATCGTTCCGTTCGTAATACCGTTCCGCCTTTCGAAATCATCAAGCAGCATCGCCAGAGTCTCGGTTTCAGCGGGGCCTATGATCTTCGGAAGGGTGACGACGAAGCCCTCCGGTATACGGCCCCCTGTCTTTTCGACCAGGCCCGACATAAAGAGTTCGAATGTGCGCAGCGCCCTGTGGCGGGTTTCCGGTTGGAATGACTTGACCCTTATGCCGCTTCCGGGCGGGCGGGCCTTTGAATCGGCGGAATCGAACAGTCTGGCCAGTTCGGCCGACGCCGTTTCGCAGTGGCCGTCCTCTTCCAAATCGGTGCGGATCCCGTAGCCGTCCTCGAAGTCGATCCGGAAATCCTCGACGGGTGCGGTTTCAAGCTTTTTTAGGGTCTTACGGAAAATCGTCCACGCAAACCACGCTTCGGGCGATTTCTTCCTCGCCAGTTCGGGGTCGTCGGCGAGCGAGAACTCGAGGTCCTCTATCGCCGATTTATCTCGCGGGAGGATTTCGCAGCCATTTAACCAAAGTGCTCTCGCAAACTCCGCAAAATTAGGAGCGTAGTTCTCGATCGACTGTGTGGCGAGTCTGCCGAATTTAGCCGGCGTGTCCGCGCGGAAAAGATGCGCGCCGCCGTAAACGACATGCACCGGACTTCGATCCGGCCCGGGGCTGATCGCAGGCATGTCAGAGGCTGCAAGCCTGGCGAGCAGATGATTAATGAGGTTCTCGTTCAAATTCTACAGGTCCTAAAACAATTCATCGAGGGCTTCTTCCAGAGTGCGTACCCCGATTACCCTTAACCCCAGGAGCTTTTCCAGTCCTTTTTTGTTGGACGCAGGTACGACGAGCCTCTCAAACCCGAGCGTCTGGGCCTCGCGGGCCCGCGTCTGCGCCTGAAGGACACCGCGTATCTCTCCGGTCAGCCCCACCTCTCCAAAGACAGCAGTCTGGGGCGGCACCATCAGGTTCTTGAAGCTGGATGCGATCGCGGCAGCGACACCCAGGTCCACCGCCGGCTCGTCGAGTTCGATCCCGCCCGCGACATTAACGAAAACATCGTCGCCCGCGAGTTGAAAACCGAGCCTCTTTTCCAGTACCGCAATCAACAGGGAGGTGCGGTTGTAATCAAATCCCTGCGCCATACGGCGGCCTGTGCCGAGATGAGTGCCCGAAACAAGCGCCTGGACCTCGACGAGCATCGGCCGTGTGCCTTCCATTGCGATCGTTACTACCGATCCGCTGGCGTTTTCAGGCCTTTCCTGCAAAAAAAGCTCGGATGCGTTCGCAACCGGCTCGAGACCCTTGTTCGTCATTTCGAAGATACCGATCTCATTCGCCGCACCAAACCGGTTCTTGGTGGCGCGTATTATCCGATGATTGTGGTGACGGTCGCCTTCGAAATAAATAACCGTATCGACGATATGCTCCAGGGTTTTTGGGCCCGCGATCGATCCGTCTTTTGTCACATGACCGACGAGGAACACGGGTGTCGATGTCTTTTTGGCGTACATCATGAACTCGCCCGCGACCTCGCGGACCTGCGATACGCTGCCCGGAGCAGACTCGACCCTTTCGCTGAACACGGTCTGGATCGAATCGACGATTATCGAATCCGGTTTTAAACGTTCAGACTCGTTAAGAATTGATTCGAGATTTGTTTCCGGAAGGATGTAGAGGGACTCGGCCTCGATACCAAGCCGATCGCCGCGCATCTTGATCTGCCGCTCCGATTCTTCGCCGGAAACGTACAGCACTTTGGCGCCACCGCGGGCCAGATGATCCGACACCTGCGCGACGAGGGTGGATTTTCCTATTCCCGGGGCACCTCCGATCAGGACCAGTGAACCCGCCACGATGCCGCCGCCGAGCACGCGGTCAAACTCGACGATTCCGCTGGTCGTACGATCGTCGTCCTGCGGCTTGATATCGCGATAGGAGACAGGCTTGTTTTCGAAAGCCGGCTTCGCGGCTGCACCGACTTTACCCATATTTTGGGGTGTCGCGCGGAATTTTTCCTCGACGTACGAACTCCACTCGCCGCAGTCGGCGCACTTGCCGTGCCATTTGCGTTCCTGCCGTCCGCATTTCTGGCAGACATAGATTGTCTTCGGGCTTTTCGCCATGTTGCTAGTTTCACGTTTCACGTTAGAAGTTTCAAGTTCTATCCGGACTAACGCGCGTTTTCTTCAAAAAGCGATAAGGGAAGTGGTCTGTGGTCGGTGATCGGTGATCGGTGGTCAGGGGCTGTCATCACCACCAACTGACCACCGTCCCCTGAACACAGACCACTTCATCCAGACTTGAAACTTGGAACCTGAAGCTCGAAACTGTTAGGAATGCCAAGTACACACGCATTTTCTGAAAAAGTGGCACTCATAACCGGGGGAACAACGCCGATCGGGCGGGCTGTTGCGATGCAGCTTGCGCTCTGCGGCGCGTATGTTGTTGTCGCCTATCCTGCCGGCGATCCTTCTGTTTCCGATATCGAGGTGCTCAAGGCTCTCGGCACCCTCGCCGCTGCCGCGGAAT
>JAOTWT010000443.1 GCA_029862725.1 Acidobacteriota bacterium
GAATTCCCGCTCATGGGCGGAATAAGCCTCCTGTGCCTTCACCAATGTGGTTCTCGCGGACTCACACGCCGCAATCGCATCCTGCTTTTCAGAACGGCTGGACTCCAGCTTACTGCGTTCCAATTCAAGCAATTCGTTGAGCTCTTTCGATTCCTCGTTTCTGGCCTCGAGCGTTTCAGATGCTCTTTCCCGTTCGTTTTCAAGACCCCTTATACGTTCGCCTGACCGTTCCAAGTCGTTTTCAAATTGTCGTCCGATCTCGGAAAGCCGTTCGACAGCCGCAGTGTGCTGCAAATGATCGGCCCTCGCGGCGTCGAGTCTCGATTCGATGGCTTTTACAGCCTCAAGCACCTCGCGGTATTTCTCCTCAGCTTCGCCCAGCCGGTTTCGCTCGAGTGCGGCAGCTTCGGTTTCCGTCGCAGCGTCTGCCTTTGTAGATTCAATCTCGCTTTCAAGCCCCTCAATTCTGGAGCGCGTAACGCGCACCTCTGTCTCAAGATCGACTGCGCGTGCCCCAAGCTCGACTCTCTGTTCCTGCAAATAGCGTTTTTCTCTTTCCGCGCGGTCTCTTTCCAGCGCGTTCTCGGCATGTGTAGCTCGAAGCGCGGTGAGTGCCTCCTCTGCCAGCCGCGAGTCCTTTGTTGCGTCGCGCAGGTTCCTCTCTTTTTCTTCGACCAGTTCGCGCAGCGCCTTCTCTTCATCTCTTGCGCTTTCGAGTTCCTTCGCCAGCGTTCCGACGGATTCGGCCAGACTCGCAGCCTCGACGGCGAAAGTCTTTTTCTGAAGATCCCGCAATTCTTCTTTAAGGACCTTGTAGCGACGGGTCTTATTGGCTTGCCGCCGCAGGCTTCTGGTACGTTTTTCGATCTCCTCGACGATATCCGAAATTCTTCCGAGATTTGTCTTTGCCGACTCGAGACGCGATTCCGCCGCGCGCTGGCGGGTCTTGAACTTCGAGATCCCCGCCGCTTCTTCAATCAGCCCGCGACGGTCCGATGGTTTTGACGAAAGGATCTGCCCGATCCTGCCTTGTTCGATTATCGCGTAATGCGCACCGGAAAGGCCCGTACCGGCAAACAGGTCGTGAATATCGCGAAGCCTGCAGGTCTTGTTGTTCAGAAGGTATTCGCTTTCGCCCGACAGATACAAACGACGCGTGACGGTAACCGCCTCGCCGGGCGCAAATTCCAGTGCAAATGATCTCGGGCGCCACCGCCTTTTGGCTTTTGTTGTGATCGTCTTAACACTTCCGGCCTGGGCAGCCTGAACGAACTCGACTTCATCCCCGGCTTCGATCTCAGCCGCCGCCGTGTCTATCTCCGGGGTCTCGGCTTCTTCTTCTTCATCAAGATGCTCTGCCTCGAGAGCGTCGACATCGACGGCCATTTCGTCCAGTTCGCCGAGCCGTTCGTCGATATCAACGAGTTCCGACTCGTCAAAACCGAAAATCTCGCGGTCCCGTTCAAGATGCAAAACAACTTCGGCCATCCCGCCCGGATTTCGCTTTCCGGTTCCCTGGAAGACGACGTCCTTCATCTCCTGTCCGCGAAGCGATTTTGGACTCTGTTCCCCAAGGACCCACGAAATCGCATCCGAGACATTGCTCTTGCCGCAACCGTTCGGTCCCACGACGGCGGTGATCCCGTTTCCGGTAAAGACAATTTCCGTGTAATCGGCAAACGACTTAAAACCGGTGATCTCTAAACGATTTAATTTAAACATATGGTGTAGTGAAGGGGAACTTGCACTACATTTTGTGGTTTTCGGCAAATAAAATCAAGTTTGAAACACACAAAAAAAGCGCCAAACCGGGACTTCCTGATCCGGCCGGGCGCTCTAAAAAGTGTCGATTATCGGCTACTGGTCGAAACCGAGTTCGGTCGTGCTGAGGCTTCTCATACCGCTCTTTTCCGCTTTTTCAGATTCAAGCGATGTAAGGGTATCAAGCAGGAAATTTGTATTGCTTGTAACGTCGATGACAACCGGGAATTCGGTGTCCGCAATGGTGAATTCGAAAGTCCCGCCGTTGATCTCGATGATCGTGCGAAATGCCTTTTGCCCATTGTAACCATCGGCGTCAGCATCCACGATCTTGCCCTCGTTAAAGGAAACGCTTGCGAGGACCTGATCTGACTTCAATACAAGAAGCCCCGTCATTCTCGAATGCTCTATTACCTGCACCGCGTCAAAAATGCTGACCAAACCGAGGTTGCCGGCAAGCGTCACATCGGTTCGTACTTTCTGCGGTGTCCGGTCCCTGTTGGTCGCGAAATCCGGACGTCTTGCGCGTCTAATCGCTTCGAGCCCGGGAGCAACCGAAATGCGCGGGTCCAGAAGTTTCGCTTCCTGAAGACGGTCATAGGCATAATCGAAGTCTTCACGGCCGATATAGAGGCTTACGAGCGCAAGACATTGCCGGGCCGCTTCCGTCGCATTCTTGTGTGCGATGCACACCTCACGAAGTTTTTCTCGCAGAGGTATCGAACGAGGACTTCTTTTTATCGAGTCGCGAAGCAGCGCAAACGCCTTTTCCGGGGACTTGTATTTGACAAAAAGATCGGCATCCAACAATACGGATTCGACAGACACCTCGGTAACTAATTCATTTTGCAGGACTTGGCTCATGTTTGTGCGACTGTGCGAGGAGAAATTCAGGTTGAAATCGACACCGTCCACAGCTTGTGGACGCGTTTCTATTTAAAAACAACTAATGAACAAGAATGTTCAACTTTTATAAACTTACCATATGGGCGGTTTGAGGTCATCTTTTTTCGAAATGAAACAGGCCCGGCGCCAAAGCCGGGCCGAAATCGAAAATTGGCGTCCACCTAAAAATCAAAACGCAGACCAAGCTGTATCTTTCTCTGTTTGAGCGTCCTCGAAGGAACCAGAAATCCCCGCTCGAATTCTCGCGTCCCCGCCGCTGCCAAATTGATAAAGTCGGACCCGAAACTGAATACGGTGGAGTTAAGTACGTTATCGAACGAGATCTGGGGGCGCAGCCTGAATCTTTCACCAAACTCGAACTGCCTGCTGAAATTAACGTCAAAGATAAAAAGCATCGGACCCCTACCGGCGTTGCGTCCCAGATTTCCACCCGGACTTCCGATAGGTGCTACCGAAAACCGATCGAACAACCCTTGGGCAAACGGATCGTTTGGGTGAACCC